>NZ_NKUH01000074.1:0-23484 GCF_009192895.1 Xanthomonas sp. LMG 12460
GGTTGGGGTGAGGGTCGGTCGCCCAGCAGCGCATCGCCCGCCGCGATACTCGTGGGCTCGCCCCTCCGCGCAGCGTCGCGCATCCCCCGCAGCCGCCGCCTCACCCCTCCCGCAGCACAGCCCGCCCACGGATCAGATCCGCAGCACGCTCGGCGATCATCATCGTCGGGCCGTTGGTGTTGCCGCTGACCAGGCGCGGCATCACCGAGGCGTCGACCACGCGCAGGCCGTCGAGACCGCGCAGGCGCAGCTGCGGGTCGACCACCGCCTGCGCATCGCTGCCCATCCGGCAGGTGCCGATCGGGTGATAGATGGTTTCGGCCTTGGCGCGGATGAAGGCGATCAGCCCGGCCTCGTCCAGGTCCTCGCGTGCCGGCAGCAGCGGCGCGCCGCGCCATGCATCGAACGCCGGCTGCTGCAGGATGTGCCGCGCCAGGCGCGCGCATTCCACCAGCATGCGCAGGTCGAAGCCGTCGGGATCGCTCAGGTAGTTGGCCTGGATCCGCGCCGGCGTGCGCGGGTCGGCGTCGTTGAGCGCGATGCGGCCGCGGCTGCGCGGCTGCAGGTGGCAGGCGTGCAGGGTGAAGCCGTCGCCGGGCAGGCGGTTGCGGCCGTGGTCGTCGAGCATGGCCGGCACGAAGTGCAACTGGATGTCGGCGCGCGCGTCCGGCGCCAACGGCGAGTGGATGAAGCCGCCGGCCTCGGCGATGTTGCTGCTGCCGGCGCCGCGGTGCCCACGCAGGAAATAGTCGAAGGCGATCTTGGCCTGGTTGCGACGGTCGTAGCTGATCCCCGGGCGGGTGCGGTACAGCGTGCACACGTCCAGGTGATCCTGCAGGTTGGCACCGACCTGCGGCTGGTCCAGCTGCACCGCGATGCCGTGGCGGCGCAGCGCATCGGCCGGGCCGATGCCCGAGAGCATCAGCAGCTGCGGCGAGTTCACCGCGCCGGCGCTGAGCAGCACCTCGCGCGCGGCGCGCGCCTGCACCTCGCGGCCGTCCTGCGCATAGGCGACGCCGACCACGCGTCCGCCTTCGATCAGCAGGCGCAGCACCAGCGCGTCGGTGACCACCTGCAGGTTGTCCCGCGCGCGCGCCGGCGCTAGGTAGGCGACCGCGGCCGAGCAGCGTGCGCCGTCCTTCTGGGTGACCTGGTACAGGCCCACGCCTTGCTGCTGCGGGCCGTTGAAATCGGGATTGTGCGGGAAGCCCGCTTCCTGCGCGGCCGCGATGAACACGTCCGAGAGTGGGTTGTGGTAGCGCAGGTCGGAGACGTGCAGCGGGCCGTCGCCGCCGTGCAGCGCATCGCCACCGCGGCTGTTGCATTCGCTGCGGCGGAAGTAGGGCAGCACGCCGCGCCAGTCCCAGCCGTCGGCGCCGTCGGCCGCCCAGTCGTCGTAGTCGGCGGGCACGCCGCGCACGTAGCACATCGCGTTGATCGAGCTGGAGCCGCCCAGCACCTTGCCGCGCGGCCACCACAGGCGGCGGTCGTTCAAGGCCGGCTCGGCCTCGGTCAGGTAGTTCCAGTTGATGCGGCGGTTGCTGGCCAGGCGCGCCAGGCCCGCGGGCATGTGGATGAAGGGATTGCGGTCGCGCGGCCCGGCCTCGATCAGCAGCACCTTGCAGTCGCGGTCCTCGCTCAGGCGGTTGGCGAGCACGCAGCCGGCCGAGCCTGCGCCGATGATGATGTAGTCGTACACCCGCGGTGTCCCCTGAGTTCCTGGCGCCGACGCTAGTCGCCGAGGATAGAGCATATGCTCGGCGCGGCCGTTCGCCGCGCGCGATGCGCGTACGGCGCGGGCGGTGGATCGCGCACGCGCTGGCGGTGTTGCGGTGCATCAGCTACCGTGCGCGTTTTCCGCCCCCCGAAAATCGCCATGTCCCGTTCTTGCGCGAGGGTCCGTCGCCAATGAGCGCCACCCCGCATGCCCCCGGTGCGCTGGCGCGGCTGCGCGGTGCCCTGCGCGATTCGCCGCCGCTGGCGTGGGCATTCCTGTACTTCTTCTCGCTGCTCAGCGGCTACTACGTGCTGCGGCCGGTGCGCGAGGCGATGGGCGCCTCCGCCGACGTGGCCGCGGTGTTCCCGCCGGCGATGATCGCGTTCTTCGCCGCGCACGGCATGCCGCTGAAGGAATTCGCGCTGCAGGTGCTGTTCACCTGCACCTTCCTGATCATGTTGTTGCTGCAGCCGATCTACGGGGCGCTGGTCAGCCGCTATCCGCGGCGGGTGTTCCTGCCGGTGGTGTACGGCTTCTTCATCGCCACGCTGCTGCTGTTCTACGTGCTGTTCGACAGCGGCGTGCCCGGGCGCGGCATGGCCTTCTTCCTGTGGATTTCGGTGTTCAACCTGTTCGCGGTGGCGGTGTTCTGGAGCTTCATGGCCGATGTCTTCAGCAACACCGAAGCGCGCGCCTGCTACGGCTACATCGGCGCCGCCGGCACGCTCGGCGCGTTCCTGGGGCCGGTGATCGCCAGCAGCCTGGTCGAACGCATCGGCATCGCCAACCTGATGCTGGTGTCGGCCGGCTTCCTGGTGGTCAGCGTGGTGTGCCTGCTGCGCCTGCGGCTGTGGGCGGTCGCCCGCGAACGCGAGCGCGGCGTGGTCGGCGGCGAGGCGCCGATGGGCGGCGACGTGCTGGCCGGGCTGAAGCTGATCGCGCGCGAGCCGCTGCTGCGCTGGCTGGCGCTGATGTCGGTGTTCGGCGTGGGCGTGGGCACCCTGCTGTACAACGAACAGGCGGCGATCGTGCGCCGCCTGTACACCGATGCGGCGGCCAGTACCGCCTTCTACGCGAACATCGACCTGGCGGTGAACGCAGTGACCCTGGTGCTGCAGTTGCTGGTCACCCGCGCGCTGCTGTCGCGCTTCGGCATCGGGCCGGCGCTGCTGATCCCCGGCTGCGCGATCCTGCTCGGCTATTCGGTGCTGGCGGTGTCGCCGCTGCCGATGCTGGTGGCGGTGGTGCAGGTGGTGACCCGCGCCGGCGAGTTCTCCCTGGCCAAGCCGGCCCGCGAGACCCTGTACACCCGGGTCGGCCGCGAATGGCGCTACAAGGCCGGCGCGGCGATCGATACGGTGATCTACCGTGGCAGCGACCTCAGCTTCGCGTGGTTGTACAAGCTGCTGTCGGGGTTCGGCTCGCAGGTGGTGTTCGTCGCGGGCCTGCTGGCCGCCTCCGGCATGACCCTGGGCGCGTGGCGGCTGCTGCGCGAGGCGGCCAAGCTGCCGCCGGAACGCACGCCGCCAACGCGCTGAGCCGCCGCCGCGTGGCGGGGGACTGGCCGCCCATCGGGCCGCTGGCTATGCTGACGCCCTGTCTCCTGTGCCGGATAGCACGATGATCCTGTTGGCTTCGATCCTGGTCGGCGCGGTCGCGCTGCTGCACGTGTACATCCTGGTGCTGGAGATGGTCCTGTGGACGCGTCCGCTGGGCATGAAGGTGTTCCGCAATTCGCCGGAGAAGGCGCAGGCCACGCGCGTGCTGGCGGCCAATCAGGGGCTCTACAACGGCTTCCTCGCCGCCGGCCTGGCCTGGGGCCTGGTCGCGCAGCGGGTCGACGTGATGCTGTTCTTCCTCGGCTGCGTGGTCGTGGCCGGCCTGTACGGCGGCTGGAGCGTCAGCCGCCGCATCGTGTTCGTGCAGGCGCTGCCGGCAGCGCTGGCGATCGCGGTCGTGCTGCTGGCGTACTGAGCCGCGTATCGCACACCGCACACCGCACACCGCACACGCGACGCTGCGATCAGGGCGAGGCCGTGGCCGGCACGCGTGGCGACACCCACATGGCGATGCGCGCGAAGCACACCACGTGCTCGTGCGTATCGCGGATCTCCACGCTGACCGGCAGGTCGTAACCACGCTCGGCGGCGACGATCGCCACGTCCGGCGTGGCCACCGCCTGCATCGGACCCACCGCCTTGCTGCGGTAGTCCACCTGCATGCCCTTGGGGATCCAGCGCATCGACGGCGGCAGGCTGGCGTCGACCATCACTCCACCGGCCAGTTCCGCCAGGTTGCACAGGGCGATCGCGTGTACCGTGCCGATGTGGTTGCTGACCCGCCGCCGGTGCGCGATGCGCGCCTCGCAGCGGCCCGGCTCCAGGACGGTGATGCGCGGGGCGATGCTGGCGAAGTAGGGCGCCTTGAAGCACACCGCACGCGAGAACAGCCAGGATCCCCCGGGCCAGCCTTGCATGCGGCGGTAGAGCGAGAGCAGTCGGCTCATTGCAGTTCCCCCGAACGCACGACGGCGGACCGAAGTCCGCCGTCGTGGGTGTCGCATGGCCAGGACGATCAGGCCGCTTCGCGCGAATGCCCGTCGTCGGCCGCCGCCGCGGCACGCTGGTAGTAGCTGGCAGAGCGCAGCTCGTCGGTGTCGAAGTCGTCGACGCTGATCGTGTCCATGGTGATCTCGCGCAGCTCCTCCAGCTGACGGCGCTCGTCGGCCGACAGCACGCCTTGGCGCACCGCCTCGTCCAACTGCGAGGCGAAGTCCAGCGATTCGATGCCCTTGCTCTTGAGCGCCTTCAGGAACTTGCGCTCCACCGGCTCGGCCAGCACCGCCTTGGTCAGGTAGCTGGCGATGCGGCCGCCGGGGTTGTTCTCGCACGGGGTCAGGAACACGCCCTGGCCCAGGCGATCGCGGGCTTCGTTCGGCGTCATCAGCAGCGCGGCGACGCGGTGGCCCAGGCGGTCGCCCGGCGCTTCGGCGCGGCGGCCCCAGGGGAAGATCAGCGCCCACATCAGCCAGCCGACCGGACGGATCGGGAAGTTGCGCAGCGCCGCCGACAGCGCCAGCTCGATCTTGTGCACGCTGTCGTGGAAGGCCCAGGCCAGCAGCGGCTGGTCGGTGGCCGGCGCGCCGTCGTCGTGGTAACGCTTGAGCATGGCGCTGGTCATGTAGATGTGGCTCAGCACGTCGCCCAGGCGCCCGGACAGCGACTCCTTGAACTTCAGCTTGCCGCCGAGCATCAGCATCGACACGTCGGCCATCAGCGCCAGGTTCGCCGAGTAGCGGTCCAGCTTGCGGAAGTAGCGGCGGGTGTAGGCATCGCCCGGCGCGGCGCCGATGCGCGCGGCGGTCAGGCCGAACCACAGCGAACGCACCGCGTTGGAGATGGCGAAGCCGATGTGGCCGAACAGGTTGCGGTCGAACTCGTCGACGCCGGCCTTTTGATCCGGATTGCCGGCGGCCTTCATCTCCTTCATCACCCACGGATGGCACAGGATCGCGCCCTGGCCGAAGATCAGCAGGCTGCGGGTCATGATGTTGGCGCCTTCCACAGTGATCGCGATCGGCGCGGCCTGCCAGCTGCGGCCGGCGAAGTTGCGCGGGCCGAGGATGATGCCCTTGCCGCCGACCACGTCCATCACGTCGCTGATGACCTCGCGGCTCATCGTGGTGCAGTGGTACTTGGCGATCGCCGACGGCACCGACGGCACGTCGCCGCGGTCCACCGCCGCGGCGGTGGCCTGCGACAGCGCGCTTATCGCATAGGCCTTGCCGCCGATCCGCGCCAGCGCCTCTTCCACGCCTTCGAAGCGGCCGACCGACAGGCCGAACTGCTTGCGGATGCGCGCATACGCGCCGGTGACGACCGCGCCGAACTTGGCGCCGCCGCTGGCGGTGGAGGGCAGGGTGATCGAGCGGCCGACGGCCAGGCACTCGTTGAGCATGTTCCAACCCTTGCCGACCATTTCCACGCCGCCGATCAACTGGCTCAGCGGGATGAACACTTCGCGGCCATGGATCGGGCCGTTCTGGAACGGCGAGTTCAGCGGGAAGTGGCGGCGGCCGATCTCGACCCCCGGGGTCTCGCGCGGCAGCAACGCCAGGGTGATGCCGATGTCCTTGGTGTCGCCGATCAGGCCTTCCGGGTCGTACATGCGGAACGCCAGGCCGACCAGGGTCGCCACCGGGGCCAGGGTGATGTAGCGCTTGTCGAAGGTCAGCTTGACGCCGAGCACGTTGGCGCCGTTCCACTCGCCCTTGCAGACGATGCCGTAGTCGGGGATCGAGGTGGCATCGGAGCCGGCGAACGGACCGGTCAGGCCGAAGCAGGGCACTTCCTGGCCCACCGCCAGACGCGGCAGGTAGTAGTCCTTCTGCTCCTTGGAGCCGTAATGCAACAGCAGTTCGCCCGGGCCCAGCGAGTTGGGCACGCCGACGGTGGAACTGACCACGCTGGAGACCGAGGCGATCTTCTGGATCACCTTGTGGTGGGCCAGCGCGGAGAAGCCCAGGCCGCCGTATTCCTTCGGAATGATCATGCCGAAGAACTTGTTCTTCTTGATGAAGCTCCAGATCTCCGGCGGCAGGTCGGCGTGGACGTGGGTGATTTCCCAGTCGTTGGTCATCCGGCACAGTTCTTCGACCGGGCCATCGAGGAAGGCCTGCTCTTCGGCGGTCAGCTGCGGCTTGGGATAGTTCAGCAGCTTCTGCCAGTCCGGGTCGCCGGTGAACAGCTCGCCTTCGAAGCCGACCGAGCCGGTTTCCAGAGCGATGCGCTCGGTCTGCGACAGCGGCGGCAGCACCTTGCGGAACACCTTCAGCATCGGCGCGGTGAGCAGCGGCTTGCGCACGAACGGCAACAGCAGCGGCATCGCGACCACCGCCAGCACGACGGCCGCGACGATGGTGGCGACGTGGTTGGCGCCGAGCAGCCAGCACGCGACCAGCAGCGTGGCGCTCAACGCGGCCCAGACGGCGAGCCGCATGCGGTGATAGGCGGCGAACGCGCCGGCCAGCAACAACACGAGGAAGGGGGCAATGATGCTCATGGGCGTGCTCCGGGGAGGTACTCGGTGACGGCGGACGATGCGCCGGCGCAGGCCGGTGGCAGGGCGTCCAGGTAGTGCAACACAGTGGCGGTAAATGCGGCGTTGTCGTCGCCGGCCAGCATATGCGTGGCTTCGGGCAGATGCGCATGCTGCGCATGCGGCACCAGCGACAGGAACTCTTCGATGGTCTGTGGCGTGACCAGATCGCTGCGGCCGCCGCTGATCAGCAGCAGTGGGCACTGCACGTGTGCGGCGGCCTGCGCGATCGCGCCCTGGTGCTGGTCGCTGTCGCGCGCCAGCTCCTCGACCAGGCGCGGGTCCCAGTGCCAGTACCAGCGGCCGTCGGCGTGTTGCCGCAGGACGCTGCGCAGCGCTTCGGGCGACTTGCGCGCGCGCTGCGGCAGGTAGGCGGCGATCGCGTCGCCGGCCTCGTCCAGGCTGGCGAAGCCCTGCGGATGCGCGGTCATGAAAGCGAGGATGCGTTCGACCCCGGCCGGCTGCCAGCGCGGGGTGATGTCCACCAGCACCATCGCGCGGAACAGGCCCGGCCAGCGCGATTCGGCGATCAGCCCGAACAGCCCGCCCATCGAGGCGGCGACCAGCACCGGTGGCGGCGACATCTCGCCGGCGACCACGATCAGGTCGTCGGTGAACTGCTCGCCGCGATAGGGCAGGTCCGCCGGGTTGCGTGCGGAGTCGCCATGGCCGCGCGCGTCGTAGGCGACGCTACGGTACCCATGCGCCTGCAGCGCCGTGGCGGTCGCCGACCAGGCATGCCGGGTCTGGCCGAAGCCATGCGCGAACAGCACCGATCCCGCTTCGCCGGGACCGGTGACGGTCGCGGCCAGCGCCAGCTCGCCGGCACCCGAGAGGGTAGCCGAGGCGGCATGCGGGACGGTGGCGGAAGCGGAAACCATACGAGATAGTATGGTTGCTCTGCGCGGCATGTCAATACGATGCAGTATGGGTGCGAAAAGCCAATGCTGCCGGGCATTTGCGCCGCCTTCGTGAAGGCCACATACTGCAACCGACGTCCCCGTATGGTTAAATCCACGGATGAATACCGCGCCCGCTCCCTCCTCCGACGACGGCGCCGCTTCTGGCGGTGGCCGTAACAACCGGCTCAGCGCCGAAGACTGGGCGCAGGCCGCCCTGGACCTGATCGCCGAACAGGGCGTCAGCGCGGTGGCGGTGGAGCCGCTGGCGCGGCGCCTGGGCGTCACCAAGGGCAGCTTCTACTGGCATTTCCCCTCGCGCGATGCGCTGCTGCAGGCCGCGCTGGAGCGCTGGGAACTGGTCGAGCAGCAGCAGGTGTTCGGCAGCCTGGAAGAGGTGCCGGATCCGCGCACGCGGCTGCGCGCGCTGTTCCAACTGGTCGCGCACGAGGTCAAGCCGCACATCATCTACAGCGAGTTGCTGAAGGCGCTCGATCATCCCGCGGTGCGGCCGGTGATCGACCGGGTCTCGCAGCGGCGCATGGAGTATCTGATCGCCTCGTTCCGCCAGGCCGGGCTCAGCCGGACCGATGCGCAACATCGCGCACGCCTGGCCTATGCCGCCTACGTCGGCTTCCTGCAGCTGTCGCTGCAATTGCACCAGCCCAAGCAGGCGCGCGAGGACTTCGAGGCCTACGTCGAACACGTCATCGTGACCTTGATTCCCGGCTGATCCCTGTGCAGTGGCGCCGTCGGCAGTGAATGCTGACGCATACCTGGTGATCGCATAAAAAAACTGGCGCATAAAAAACGGCCCCTTTCGGGGCCGTTCTTGTTACCGGAACATCCGTCGGCATCAGAACCGCTGGGTGTATTGCATGAACAGGTAACGGTCGTAGTCCAGCATCGGATCGATGGACGAGGAGCTGTTGTTGGTCAGCGAGTAGGTGATCGGCGGCTGCTTGTTCCACACGTTGCGAGCACCCACGGTGACCGCGCCGTTCCAGGGGGCCGACCAGGTCATCGAGACGTCCTGATAGGTGATGGCGCCCTTCTTGTTGGCACCCACGCCACCGCCCCAGCCGGCGTTGGGGGTCTGGTAGTCGGGCTCGTTGCACTCTTCGGCGTACTGGCAGTAGTCGCGGTAGCCGCCGTAGTAGCGCAGGTTCCAGCTGGCCGACAGGTCGCCCTTGACCCAGTTCACGCCGAGCGTGGCCCGAACGCGCGGGTAGTTCCAGTAGCCCGCGTAGTCGTTCCAGGGGCTGCCCTTGTCGCTCTGCTGCCGGAACGCAACCAGGTAGTTGCTGTCCAGTCGCAGCGAGAACTGGCCGACCGCGAATTCCGGCAGGCGATAGTTCGCGACGAAGTTGTAGCCTTCGGTTTCCAACGCGCCCAGGTTGGTGTTGCCGCGGCTCAGGCTGACCACCTGGCCGGTGGCAGCATCGCGGGTGTAGTTACAGAACGAGGTGACGCCGTTGTAGCACTGGTTCAGCACATAGGTTGCGCTGACCGCGGTGATCACGTTGGAGATGCTGATCTTGTACCAGTCGAGCGAGAAGTCCAGGCCCTGCACCCAGTGCGGGCTGAAGACCAGGCCGACCGTGCGGGTCTTGCTGTATTCCGGCTGCAGCGTTGCGTTGCCCACCCCGGCCTGGAACGCGGAGTTGCTCTGCGTTTCGCGTGCGCTGACCGGCCTGCCGGCGTTGTCGGTCTGGCGGAAGTTCGTCGAGAGGCCTTCCGAGGCGCAGCGCGCTGCCACGGCGGGCGTGGACAGCTGGCCGAAGCGCGCATCGCACGGGTCGGTGAAGGGATCGAAGGACTGCGAGCCGCCGCCGAAGGTGTCGTCCAGGGTCGGGGCGCGGAAACCCTTGCCGTACGTGCCACGCACCAGCAGATCCTCGACCGGCTTCCAGGTCAGGCTGAACTTGCTGTTGGTGGTGTTGCCGAACCGGTCGTAGTCCGAATAACGGCTCGCCACGTCGAACGAGAGTTCCTTGGCGAACGGAACGTCCTTCAGGACCGGAATCATCAATTCCAGGTAGGCTTCGTTGGTCTTGTACTTGCCCGTGGTCGGCGCGGCGGCCAGGTCGGTGGTGTAACCCGCGCTGGAGAGCTGGTCCGGGTAATCGTAGCCGCTGACTTCGCGGTGCTCGACGCCTGCCGCGAACGCGAATTCGCCTGCCGAACCCGGCATGTCGAACAGGCCGCCGGTAATGTTGGCGAAGTACTGCTTGCTCACGCTCTGCTGGGTGGCCTGGCCGAGGGTGCTGATGTACTTCAGCGCGTCGGCGGTGGACGCGGACGGGCCCCCGAGGATGTTGAATGGCGTGCACTGCCCGGCTGCCAGGCTGGTGCCCAGCGCGATCGGGTTGGCCGCGGTACCGCACTGGACGACGCCCTGGGCGTTCAGGAACGACGGTCCCAGGGCCTTCTGCAGCGCCAGCAGGTTGATGTTGCCGGTGCCGATCTGGGTGACGTCGTACTTGTTGTAGTTCATGCCGACGTCCCAGTTCCAGCCATGGGTGCCGACATTGAACGCGCCTTCTAGGGCGGCGTCGAAGTGGAAGCTCTTGACGTTGTTTTCAGAGACGCGCGGGATTTCCGTGATGCGACGGAACCACGAGGTGATGTCCTGGCCGACCGGGTTGTAGTAGCTCTGGCCGCTGATGGAGACCGGGAAGGTGCGCTGCGAGGTCGCGCTCAGCGGATAACCGCCGACCTGGCGCGTGGAGTCACGCTCGGAGTACATCGCCGTCGACTTGAAGGTGATGTTCTCGTTGAGATCGAAGCTGCCGGAGGTGAAGACCGACTTGGTCTCATTGCCCTGCGCCAGCATCATCTGCTGGGTGACGTTGAAGCGATCGTCGGTGGTCAGGCCGTTGTGGTAGTTGGCGAGGTTGCGCGAATCGGCGCCGACGCCGTTGCCGTCCCACGAACCGGTGTGGTTGAGGACGTAGGTGCTGCCGTTGTAGTTGAAGCGGCCCCACGGGCCGGTGGCGCTCAAGCCGTCCAGCGGGTGGTTCGGCCCAAAGGTGGTGCGGGTCAACTCGCGGTCCTTCGCGAACACCGGATCTTCCTTGGTGTAGCTGGCGCCGAACACGAGCGAGGAGTGGTCGCCGCTGGCGCCCAGGGTGATCGAGTACGACTGCTTCTGGCCGTCGCCGCGGCCGTTCTGGCCGAACAGCGCCGAGGCTTCGGCACCTTCGAAATTCTTGCGCAGGATGATGTTGACCACGCCGGCAACGGCGTCGGAGCCGTAGATCGCCGAGGCGCCGTCCTTCAGCACTTCGATGCGATCGATCAGGGCGCTGGGGATGGTCGACAGGTCGGTGTAGCCGGCCAGGCTGGAGGTCCAACGCTTGCCGTTCACCAGTACCAGGGTGCGCTGCTCGCCCAGGTTGTACAGGTTGACGTACTGGCCGCCCTGTTCCGCGTTCGAGGTCAGCACCGCTGCCTTGCTGAACGTCTGGGTGCCGGAGACGGTGAGGTTCTGCAGGATGTCGCCGACGCTCACCAGGCCGGACTTCTTGATCTCCTCAGAGGATACGGTGAAGACCGGCTGGGCGGTCTCGACGTCCACCGAACGGATGCGCGAACCGGTGACTTCGATGCGATCCAGGTTGGTGGCGCCGCTGGTGCTCGCATCCTGAGCGAAGGCTGCGCCAGTGCTGCCGCCAGCGCCCACGACCAGCGCGAGCACCACTGCATCGCGCAGTTTGTTGGTCTTGCAATTCATTAGTTATCTCTCCGAATGAGATTGGGTAAAGCCCATGGTTGCCTGTGGGCGGAATCGAAAGTGCGATTCCAAATCCCTTCAGGGTGCCTGGATGGTATCCCGGTCGGAGGAAGAATTAAAGTCCCGTTAACAAAGCGGTGTTTTGACGTGAATTGGAGTAAAAATCACGTATCCATCACAAAATGCGGTGTGATGAGGCGGCGCTTGCCGCAAGTGGTCGCTACAGATCCTGCTCGTAGCGCACGTAGGGGATGGTCCCCTCTTCGGTGCTGATGTTGTTCGGCGAGAACGGGTTCTTGCCGCGGGTGATGACGTTCTCGGCGCCCACGGTCAGCTGGCCGCTCCATGGGGTCCGCCAGGTCAGGCCCACGCCCAGGCCGGTCCACTTGCCGGGTTGGCCGGGGGCGTCGACGACACGGCCGATCACGTTGGCGCTGAACGAGCCGTAGCCGCCGCCGATGCTCAGGCTCTTGCTGTCCCAGCGGTCGAGCATGGCCGGGGTGGCGTCGGCGATCGGCACCAGGCGCGCCTTGGCGTAGGTGCCGCCGATCGAGACGAAGCCCTCGCGGCCGATGTTCTGCTGCGCGAAGACGGTCAGGTCGTTCTGCTCCATCCGCATAGACGGCGTCTTGTTGGCGCCGGCCAGCCAGGCGGGGAGGTTCTCGCGGCCGGTGCCCGCCGACAGCGACAGGCGCCCGCCGGGGCGGTTGAAAGTGGTGGTGGCGGCGACATGGTGGCCGGTGGTGCCGTCGTCGTCGCCCAGGCTGGCCAGCATGCAGTGGCTGGCCAAGCCGCTGATGCTGCCGCCGCTGGCACTGTTGCACAGCAGGCCCAGCGAGTCGCCGGAGGACAGGCCGAACGCGGCATCCAGGGAGTTGCGGCCGAAATGCCAGCGCGCGCCGACCGCCTGTTCGCCGGTGGGCTCCAGGTACAGCAGCGCCTCGACCTTGCCGCTGCCCTTGTTCCAGACCGGCAGCACGGTGCGGTCGTGACCAGTGGCAGGCTTGCTCTGCGCGTGCGCGCCCGTGCTCGCCGCAAGGGCGATCAGCAGGGCGAGCGGTAGGCGCAGGAAGGGTCGCATCAGCAATCTGAGACTTGGGGCGGGCACGAAAGTTCCCGCCGGACAGGGTGGTCGATGCTAGAGGGTTTATGTTTCTTTAACAAGTCGGACTCCCCGGTCGCGACGCGCGTTTCAGCTAGTGCAAGCGCTCCGAGGACGTCGGTTCAGCCTGCGTTACGGCAAACAATACTCCGAATTCCGTCAAGGGGAAGTCATAGTGGCGGCCGCAGAACTCGCAGCGGATCTCAACTTGGCCGGTCGCCTCGGCCGCCGCCCGCGCTTCTTCCTCGCCGAGCGAGCGCAGCATCGCCGCGACCCGCTCGCGCGAGCACGAGCAGCCGAAGCGCAGCGGGCGGTCGCCGAGCAGTTCCGGGGTCTCCTCGTGGAACAGCCGGTGCAGCAGGGTTTCGGCCGGCGTGGCCAGCAGTTCGGCCTCGCCGACGGTCTCGAACAGCGCGCCGGCGCGGTTCCAGCCGTCCTCGTCGCCGGCGTCGCCCGGCAGCTTCTGCAGCAGCAGGCCGGCGGCGTGCGTACCGTCGGCGGCCAGGATCAGCCGCGTCGGCAACTGCTCGGACTGGCGGAAGTAGTCCTCGAAGGCTTCGTCCAGCTCGGCCGAGGACATCGCCACCAGACTCTGGTAGCGCTGCGGTTCGCGCGGGTCCAGGCCGGGGTTCTCGATGGTGATCGCCAGCAGGGCATCGTCGCCGAGCACGCGCAGGTCGCGCGGCGCGTCCTGGCCTTCGCCCAGCTGGACGATGCCGCGCAGCGTGCCGGCGGCGGTGCACTCGGCGAACAGGGTGCGCAGCGCGCCCTGGCTGCGCAACTGCACCGACAGGCGCCCGTCGACCTTGGTATGGCCGGTGAACAGGGCCGCGGCGACGCAGGCCTCGCCCAGCAGTTCGGTGGCCGCGGCGGGATAGCTGGCCGGCGCCAGGATCTCGCGCCAGGTGTCGTGCAGGCGCACGTGCACGCCGCGCACGCCGGCGCCGGGGAGCAGGAAGCGGGTCAGACGATCGTCGGAAGAATGCATTGCGGCCTCGCTGCGCATGGGAAGATGGCGACCGCACGAGAGTGGATCGTCACGGTGGACCAGATCGAAGAAAGCATAGGAATGGGGGCGGGGCGCCGCGATGCAAGTGGCGCCCTTCCGGCGCGTCCACGGGCCAGGCGCTGGCGGCGCTGGCTGCTGCTGGCGCCGTTGCTGTTCGTGCTGGCGAGCGTGTCGCAGGTGTTGCTGCTGCGCTTCGTCGACCCGCCGTTCTCGGCGATGATGCTGGAGCACCAGCTTGGCGCCTGGGCCAGTGGCGACTGGTCGTACCGCATCGCGTACGACTGGCGCGACACCGCGCAGATCGCGCCGAGCCTGCCGATCTCCCTGGTCGCCGCGGAGGACCAGCGCTTCCCAAGCCATCACGGTTTCGATCTGGATGCGATCGAGAAGGCGCGCGACCACAACGCGCGCGGCGGCCGTCTGCGCGGCGCCAGCACCATCAGCCAGCAGGTCGCCAAGAACGTGTTCCTGTGGCAAGGCCGCAGTTGGTTGCGCAAGGGCCTGGAGGCCTGGTACACGGTGCTGATCGAGGCGCTGTGGTCGAAGCAGCGCATTCTGGAGGTGTACGCCAACGTCGCCGAGTTCGGCGACGGCGTGTATGGCGCACAGGCGGCGGCGCGCAGCTTCTGGAACAAGGACGCGGCGCAGCTGACGCCGGCGCAGAGCGCGCTGCTGGCGGCGGTGCTGCCGGCGCCGCAGCGCTACAACGTCGCGCGTCCCGGCCCGTACGTGCAGGGACGCGCCAACTGGATCCAGCGCCAGACCCGGCAACTCGGCGGGCCCGCCTACCTGCAGGCGCCATAGGCTTGAAGCCCCTCTCCCACCGGGAGAGGGGTTGGGGTGAGGGTACGGCGGCGCGCGCGAATTGGGCTCGGCGGTACCCGTACCCTCATCCGCCCCTTCGTGACACCTTCTCCCAGTGGGAGAAGGGAGGAGTTCGTCAGGCGCCGCGCGCCGCTGGTGAACCCGCAGGCGGCTCCGTACCATCCGCCGATGGAATCCGAACGTCTTACCGTCGTCGTCACTGCGTTCAACGAGGCGCAGACCCTGCCGCTGTTGCACCCGCGCATCGTCGCTGCGCTCGACGCCGTGCCGGGATTGGAGGGGCGGGTGCTGTACGTCGACGACGGCAGCCGCGATGCGACCTGGGAGACGATCCAGACGCTGGCCGCGTCCGATCCGCGGGTCGGCGCGCTGCGTCTGTCGCGCAATTTCGGCAAGGAACTGGCGCTGACCGCCGGTCTGGACTGCGTCGATCGCGGCGCGGCGATGCTGCTGGACGCCGATGGACAGGATCCGCCGGAACTGATCGGACAGTTCGTCGCGCATTGGCGCGCCGGCTACGACGATATCTACGGTACGCGCCTGGTGCGCGAAGGCGAGGGCTGGCTCAAGCGCGGCACCGCGGCGCTGTTCTACCGGGTGATCGGGCGCCTGTCGAAGACGCCGATCCCCGCCGATACCGGCGATTTCCGCCTGCTGTCGCCGCGCGCGCTGGCCGCGCTGCGGCAGTTGCGCGAGCGCCACCGCTTCATGAAGGGCCTGTTCGGCTGGATCGGTTTCCGCCGCCTGGCGGTGCCGTACCGGCGTGCGCCGCGGCTGGCCGGGCGCAGCAAGTTCAGCCTGTGGCGGTTGTGGAACTTCGCCCTGGACGGCATCACCGGCTTCTCCACCGCGCCGTTGCGGGTGGCCACCTATCTCGGGCTGGCGACCGCCGTCGGCGCCTTCCTGTTCGCGATCTGGGTGGTGGTCAAGGCGGCGCTGTGGGGCGACCCGGTGGCCGGCTGGCCGACGATGATGGCGGTCATCCTGTTCCTGGGCGGCGTGCAACTGATCGCGCTGGGCCTGATCGGCGAATACCTGGGCCGGCTGTACGAGGAATCCAAACAGCGACCGCTGTACCTGGTGGAGACCTGGCGTGCGCCGGGCGAAGGAGTATGCTCGGCCGTGCGATCCAGCGAACCGGGAGGCAGCGATGCGGACGGTACGGCAGGTCTTGAGCGAAAAGGGCAATGAGATCCACGCGGTCGCGCCGGACACGGCGGTGATCGAGGCGCTGCGGCTGATGGCCGCCAAGGGCATCGGCGCGGTGCTGGTGCTGCAGGACGGACAGCTGTCCGGGATCCTGTCCGAGCGCGATTACGCACGCAAGGTGGTCCTGCAGGACCGCTCCTCGGCGACCACGCCGGTGCGCGACATCATGAGCAGCAGGGTGCACACCGTGGACCCGTCGCAGAGCGTGCAGCAGTGCATGGAACTGATGACCGGGCAACGCATCCGCCACCTGCCGGTGGTGGACGCCGGCACCGTGATCGGCGTGATCTCGATCGGCGACCTGGTCAAGGCGGTGATCGAAGAGCAGCGCGAGGAGCTGGATCAGTTGCAGGAATACATCAGGAGCTGAGGGGCTGGGAATCGGGAGTGGGGAATCGGGAATAGGAAGTCAAAAGCAACGATCCCCTGCAGCCATCCGTGCATCGTCGCCTGACAAGATCGATACGCGGAACGCGCTTTTGCTCTCGCGATTCCCTATCCCCGATTCCCCACTCCCGGCTTCAACGGCCGCACTGAATATCCTTGCCCGGCCCGGTCTCGATGGTGGCCAGCAGCGCCGCTGGCGGGGCGATGCTGCCCAGGGCGACAGCGATCGCGCCGCGCAGGCCCAGGGCCTTGAGGTCGGGGCGGAAGCTGGGGTCCTTGAAGGTGCCGCCGACGCGCAGCGGCGAGCGCAGGGCGAGGATGCTGTGGTCCTTGGGTTGCGCCTTCAGCAGCAGGTCCAGGCGTTCCTGGCCCAGGTCGATGGTGCCGCTGCCGACCAGCAGGGTGTCGGTGCTGTCGAAGGCCAGGCCGCGCGAGGTCATCACTCCGTGCTGCACGCCGAAGTCGCCGAACGCACAGCGTACCGGGATCTCGCGGTCCTTGGTCACCAGATACTTCAGCGATTCGGCGATATCCAGGCCGGCCAGCTCCATCACCAGATTGCTGATGCGGCCCTTGCCCATGCCGACGGCGACGCTGCCGTCGGCGCTGCCGAGCATCTGCGCGATCGAGTTGCCGCTGCCGGCCAACGCGATCTCGCCGCCGATCGCGCCCGCCGCTTCCTTGGCCAGTTTGCCGTCGGGGAACAGCTTGCCCAGCTGCACGCCGCGGATCGACACCTGCGCGCGGGTGAACAGCGTGGGCTTGCGTGCATCCATGCGGATGTCCGAGCGCAGGTCGCCGCCGGCCACGCCGAAGTTCAGCGGTTGCAGCAGCAGCACGCCGTCGTCGAGCTTCAGATGCGCATCCATGTCGTCCAGCGGCAGCGACGGCGCATTGATGCGCTGCGCCTTCCAGCGCACGTCGGCATCCATCGCGCGCAGCTTGCCGAGGTCGTATGGGGTGGACGGCAGCACCTTGTCGGTGGCGGCGAGCTTGGCCGCCTGCGCCTTCTGCTCGGCATTGGCGGTCTCGCCGGCGCCGGTGCGCGGCGGCGCGCCGACGAAACCGGCCAGGTCGTCGAAATCCAGCCGCTGCGAACGCAGGTCGGCGCGCAGGAACGGGCGCTGGCCCGCAGTGTCGATCTGCACCGTGCCGGCCAGGTCGCTGTCGCCGGCGCGGCCGCGGAAGTCCTGGTAGCGCCAGCGATCGCCGTCGCGCTGCAGGCGTCCGTCCAACTGATAGGGCGGGGTGGAGGGGATGGCGATGCCCAGCAGCGGATACAGATGGGCCATGTCGGTGCCGGCCAGTTGCAGTTGCAGGTCGAACACGCGCAACTGGAACGGATTGGTCAGGGTGCCGCGCATGTGCGCGCGGGTGCCGCCGGCGCTGCCACGCAGGTCGACGCGGAACGGATGGTCGCTCTCGCTCAGTTCCAGCGGCGAGGCGGTACTGCCTTTCAGGGTGAAGGGATTGCCGCGCCAGCGGCCGTCGCCGCTGACTGCGATCGGCGGGGCGGCATCGCCACGGCGGCGCTGCCCGACCTGGCTGTCGACGGCGATGTCGATCTCGGTGCGCCCGGCCGGATCCTGGAAGCGCAGATGTCCCTGTTGTACCAGCAGGGCGCCGAGCACGACCGGATGGCCGCCGTCGGACTGGCCGAGCACCCAATTGCCTGGCTGTCCGTTCGGTCCGGTTTCCAGCAGCAGATCGGGCTTAGTCAGGCGGATCTCGGGGATGCGCAGGCGGCCGCGCAGCAGCGGCCACAGCGCGATATCCAGTTCGGCGCGGTCGGCGCTGGCCATCTGCGCCTGCTTCGACCAGTCGGCATTGGCGAAGCGCAGGCCATCGCCGCGCACGGTGACGATGCGTCCCAGGTCCACGTCGAGGTTGCCGTCGATATGGAAGGCGCGGCCGGTGCGCGCCTGCACCGCGCGTTCCACTGGCGCCTTGAACCAGTTCCAGTCGAAGATCAGGATGATGACCAGCAGGAGCAGCACCAGCGCGCCGAGCACGAACGGCCAGCGCCGCAGGCGGCCGTCGTTGCGCCGCCAGGGCCAGGAGCGGCGGCGTGCGCCGGATGCGGAAACGGGGTCGCGAGCCATGCGGCCATCCTAGGCAGCCGCCGTGCACGGGGTGCGAAAGCGATCGCCGCCTCAGAGCACCTGACCGGTCACCGCCACGAAGTGGCAGACGCTGCCGGCGAGGACGAACAGATGCCAGATGGCGTGGAAGTAGCGCACGGTGTCGCGCTGGTAGAAGTAGGTGCCGAGGGTGTAGAACAGACCGCCGGCCAGCAGCCAGCCCAGGGTCCAGGCGTCGACGGAGCGTAGCAGCGGTTCGATCGCCACCACGATCAGCCAGCCCATCGCGATGTACAGGATGGTCGACAGCAGGCGGAAGCGACCAGTGAAGAACAGCTTGAAGATCACCCCGGCCACGGCGATGGTCCAGATCGCCGCGAACAGGCCCCAGCCCCACGGGCCGCGCAGGCCGATCAGGGTGAACGGGGTGTAGGTGCCGGCGATCAGCAGGTAGATCGCGCAGTGGTCGAAGATCTGCAGGCGCGCCTTGGCGCCGGGATGCGGGATGGCGTGGTACAGCGTCGAGGCCACATACAGCAGCAGCAAGGTGACGCTGAACACGATGGCGGTGGCGAGCTGCCAGCCGTCGCCGTAGATGGCGGCCAGGGTGATCAGCACCGAGCCGCCGGCCAGCGCGGCGATGGCGCCGAGGCCGTGGGTCAGGGCGCTGGCCAGTTCGTCGCGCCAGTCCGTGGAAGGCTGCGCGTCGGCGTTCGAGTAGGCGGGCGACCGGTCTGCATCCATGGGCCCGCACGGTACCGCAATTGCGAGCGGTTCGCATCCGCTGCGGCGCAACACCGCGCCGCCGGTTGGGCGTGCGCTCAGCCGGCGCACGCCCGCGGTCACATGGCGGTCATTCCACCGCCACGCTGTGCGCGTGTTCGCGCGTGGCGGCGAAGCGCACGTCCGGCGCGCGTTCCTGCGCCAGTTGCAGGTTGACCCGGGTCGGCGCCAGGTAGACCAGTTCGCCGGCGGCGTCGATGCCGAGGTTCATCGCGTTCTTCTCGCGGAACTCTTCCAGCTTCTTGGGGTTGTCGCAGTGCACCCAGCGCGCGGTGACCACGCCCACCGGTTCGAAGCTGGCGTCCACGCCGTACTCGTCTTTGAGCCGGTAGGCGACCACGTCGAACTGCAGCGTGCCGACCGCACCGAGGATCAGGTCGTTGCTCATCAGCGGGCGGAAGAACTGGGTGGCGCCTTCCTCGGACAGCTGCGCCAGGCCCTTCTGCAACTGCTTGAGCTTGAGCGGGTCGCGCAGGCGCGCGCGGCGGAACAGTTCCGGGGCGAAGTTGGGAATGCCGGTGAACGACAGCGACTCGCCTTCGGTGAAGGTGTCGCCGATGGAGATGGTGCCGTGGTTGTGGATGCCGATGACGTCGCCGGGATAGGCCTCGGCGGCGATCTCGCGGTCGCTGGCCATGAAGGTCAGTGCGTTGGCCAGCTTGACCTCCTTGCCGGTGCGCACGTGCAGGGTCTTCATGCCGGCGGCGAAGCGGCCCGAACAGATGCGCATGAACGCGACGCGGTCGCGATGCTGCGGATCCATGTTGGCCTGGATCTTGAACACGAAGCCGGTCAGCTTGTCCTCGCCGGCCTGCACCTGGCGGCCGGTGGTGGCGCGCGGCTGCGGCGGCGGCGCGTGCTCGGCGAAGAAGTCCAGCAGCGGCTGCACGCCGAAGTTGTTGACGCCGGAGCCGAAGAACACCGGGGTCTGCTTGCCGGCGCGGTAGGCGTCCAGGTCGAAGGCGTGGCTGGCGCCCTGCACCAGTTCCAGTTCCTCGCGCAGGTCGGCCAGCATCTGTGCGCCGATCTTCTCGGCCAGGCCGGGCGCGTCCAGCGACGGGAAGATGGTCGAGTCCTGGCGGGTGAAGTTGCGGCCGGGCTCGTACAGGTGCACTTCGCCGGTCACCAGGTGCACCACGCCCTTGAGGCGCTGGCCCATGCCGATCGGCCAGGTCACCGGCGCGCATTCGATGCCGAGCACGGTCTCGACCTCGTCGAGCAGGTCGATCGGATCCTTGCCCTCGCGGTCGAGCTTGTTGATGAAGGTCATGATCGGCGTGTCGCGCAGCCGGCACACCTCCATCAGCTTGATGGTGCGCTCTTCCACGCCCTTGGCAACGTCGATCACCATCAACGCCGAGTCCACCGCGGTGAGCACGCGGTAGGTGTCCTCGCCGAAGTCGGCGTGGCCGGGGGTGTCGAGCAGGTTGATGATCTTGCCTTCGTACGGGAACTGCATCACCGACGAGGTCACCGAGATGCCGCGCTCCTTTTCCAGCGCCATCCAGTCCGAGGTGGCGTGGCGGGCGGCCTTGCGGCCCTTCACCGAGCCGGCCATCTGGATCGCCCCGCCGAACAGCAGCAGCTTTTCGGTCAGCGTGGTCTTGCCGGCGTCGGGATGGGAAATGATGGCGAAGGTGCGGCGGCGCGCAGCTTCGGTGGCGACTTCGGACATGGGCGGCACGCCCGCAAGGGGCGTCATCGGCAACGGAGGAAGCCGCCGATTATAGCGGGCTTCCCGCGGCGGCCGTTCAGTTGAGCAGCCAGGGGTGCGGGCGCTTGCTGGATTGGCGTGCCACCAGGTTGTAGACGATGACCATGCCGAGCAGCAGCAGGCTCCAGGCTGGTGCCAGCCAGTGCGGTGCCACCGCGCCGGGCAGGCCGACCTGGCCGATGCTGATGGCGCCCAGCAGCGTCAGTGCGCAGTGCGCCACGACCAGCGCCAACACGCTGCGCGGCCAGCGCAGGCAGGCCAGCAGGATGGTGCTGGCAAGCAGGGTCCCGGTCAGGGTGATCGACACCGTCAGTGGGTAGTAGGCGGTCGGGGCGTGTCTGAGCAGCCCGAGCAGCCAGGACAGGCCCAGCCACGGCAGCATCGCCGCGATCGCGCATTTCAGCACCACTTGGTTGAACAGCGTGCCGATCTGCCCGGGTGCGCCCAGGCCGGGCAGCAGGGCGCTTTCCATCAGGCCGAGGTTGCCGTGCTTGCGCCACAGCCACAGTCGTTGCAGGAACTTCGCGCTGGACAGGTTGGCCATGACGTTGGCGAGGATCAGCGGCAGCGTCGGCGATTGCGTGCCCACCAGCAGCAGCGTCCACAGCAACACCAGCGACGGCATGACGAGGACGGCCAGCGCGGTGCCGGCCGCGCTGCCGGGAGCGAAACCTGGACCGAGTGCGAAGCGCATGGCGCGTTCCGGTGCGCCGTGCAGGCCTGAGGGAACGCTGGGGCGCGCGATGCCTTGCATCCACCCACGGCGCCCGGTTTGCGATGCGACCACCTGCCTGATCGCGCCATCGCCGGGCAGGCGCGGCTGCAGGTTCATCCACAGCGGACGCAGCCAGGGAGCGAGCGCGACGGGCCGAGGCGTGCTGGCGCGGCGGTACGCCCACGTCGCGCCCGCGACGCACGCTGCAGCGATGGCCAGCATGGTGCTGCGCGGGTACGCGTCCAATGGCACGCCGACCCAGTAGTGCAGCATGAAGCCGAGGGGCGGCAGGCACAGCAGTGCGGTACTGGACCACGCTGGCGCTGTCGCCAGCAGCAGCCCGCCGGACGCGCACAGCAGCAGCGTCGGTGCCGTCAGGCTGGGATCGCTGCCGCGCGGCACGTACAGCAGGACCGGCACCAGCACGGTGCCGGCCACCGCCAGTGCGAACAGGCGCGCGAAGCGCTTGCGCAGCCCCGGAAGGCGCAGACGATGCGCCTGCTCGAGCAGGCTCAGCAAGCGTGCGCCGAGTCGTGCCCAGAGCAGCAGCACGATGGGACAGGTCAGCACCAGCGGCGATGGTGGATTGTCGACCCACGTCAGGGCCAATGCCGCGGCGATCACCCAGGGGTAGACCCATCGGGTCCTGCCCGATGCCGCGTACAGCAGGCGCAGATCGGCGAGCAGGCGCTTCATCCCGCCACCTCGATGAACAGGTCCTCCAGGCCGAGCCGGTCGATGCGCAGACCGGGCACGCCGAGCAGGGCGGAAGGCGGTTCGCTGGCGTGCAGCAGTACGGCGGTGCCGCCGTCGGCGCTGCGGCGCCGTGCGAGTTCGCCGCGCAGCACGGCGTCGCCGAGCAGCGCGGCGGCGGCCGACGGCAGCGTGAGTCGCAACACGCTGTCCTTGAGTTCGTCCAGCGGCTGGTCCAGCAGCAGCCGGCCCTGGTGCAGGAAGGCCACGCGCGAGGCCACACGTTCCAGGTCGCTGACGATGTGGCTGGAGAACAGCACGGTGGTACCGGCATCGCAGGTTTCGGTGACGATCTCGCGCATCAGGTCGCGGCGCGCGACCGGATCCAGCGCCGAGGCCGGTTCGTCGAGCACCAGTAGCGCCGGCCGCGCCGCCAGCGCCCGCACCAGGGCCAGACGCTGGGCCTGGCCGGGCGAAAGCGTGTCGATGCGCTGGCGGCGGTCCAGTTCCCAGCGCTGCAGCAGCGTGTCGGCGCGCTGCGGGTCCCAGTGCGGATAGAGCTGCGCGGCGAAGGCGAGCAGTTCCGTCACGCGCATCCAGCCGAAGGCCTGGGGCTGCTGGGGCACGAAGCCGATGCGCGCCTTGCGCGCGTCGTCCAGGCGCAGCGCCGGACCGCCGAATACGCGCGCCTGGCCGCGCTGCGGCTGCAGCAGGCCGAGCAGGCAGGCCAACAGTGTGCTCTTGCCGGTGCCGTTGCGGCCGATCAGCCCGACGACCTCGCCGCGCCCGATCTGCAGGCCCACGCCCCGCAGCACGTCGCTGGCACCGAACGCCAGGTGCAGGTCGTGCGCCGCCAGCGGCAGGTCCATGTCCAGATCGGTCTGGATTGCGCTTTGCATCGCCACGCTATTCATCGCCAGGTTCTCCAAACAACTGTTCAAGACGTTCGATCACGGGAGGCGCCGGCAGGCCCAGTTCGCGGCAATGCCGGACCAGTTCCTGTAGCCGGGGTTCGATCAACTCCAGGCGCTGCCGTTGCGGTGCGGCGGCGGTCGCGGCCACCGCCATGCCGCGGCCGCGCAGGCGTTCCAGCACGCCCTCGGCTTCGAGCTGGCTGTAGGCGCGCGAGACCGTCATCGGGTTCACCGCGTGGACCGCGGCGACCTCGCGCACCGAGGGCAGGCCGTCGCCCGGGCGCAGTTGCCCGGCGGCGACCAAGCGGCGGATCTGCTCGGCGATCTGCCGGTAGATCGGCTCGGGGGCGCTGGGTTGCACGTGGAGGTGGGTTGCATCCATGTGTATTAATACATCAATACACTTGGCGGATGTCAATGCGTTTGCCGACGAACGGCAGGCGGCGCGCTCAGGGTGGGGCGGGGTGGGCGAAGAGCAATTCGCCCAGCGGGCCGGGCCTCCGGAACGGGCCCGATTCCAGGCGCAGGACTCGGGTGGGCTGGACGGCGAAAAGACGGTGCGGGCCGCGTCTCAGGCCGGGGTTGTCGGGCGAGCCGAGGCGG
>NZ_NKUH01000075.1:0-34706 GCF_009192895.1 Xanthomonas sp. LMG 12460
CGGATGGTGCACCGCGCTGCACGCATCATGCAGCGCGACGCACGCGCTGATCTGGATTGAGGAGACGTTAGCGCTTGGGGTGCGCCGCCGGTCTCACTTGCCGGCTTTGGACGACCGCGACATTGAAATGGTCATCTGCGCTGGCTAGCGTCACGCCTCCCCCACTGCTGGACACGCCATGAAGACCCCCCGTTTGCTCGGCACCTTGCTCGCCGCGGCCGCCACGCTGTTCTCGGCCGGCGCCGCCCTGGCGCAGACCGTCACCGTGACCCCGAGCGAAGTCCACCAGACCATCCAGGGCTTCGGCGGCATGAACGGCGCCGGCTGGATCGCCGACCTCACCCCGGCCCAGGTCGACCTGGCCTTCGGCAGCGACACCGGGCAGATCGGCCTGTCGATCATGCGCATGCGCATCGATCCGTCCAGTTCCGGTTGGAGCCAACAGGTACCGTCGGCGGTGCGGGCCCGCGCGCACGGCGCGGTGCTGCTGGCCACGCCGTGGTCGGCGCCGGCCTACATGAAGTCCAACAACAACCTCAACAACGGCGGCAAGCTGCTGCCGCAGTACTACGACGCGTACGCCAAGCACCTGCTGGACTTCACCGCCTACATGGACAGCAAGGGCGCGCCGATCTACGCCCTGTCGCTGCAGAACGAGCCGGACTGGCATCCGGACTACGAGTCGGGCGACTGGAACGGCACCGACTTCCTCAATTTCATCAGCGCGCAGGGTGCGAAGTTCGGCAAGTTCAAGCTGCTCGCCGCCGAGTCGCTGGGCTTCAACACCGCGCTGACCGACCCGGTGCTCAACAGCAGCGCCGCCCAGTACCTGTCCATCATCGGCGGGCACCTGTATGGCGTGCAGCCCAAGGACTACCCGCTGGCGCGCAGCAAGGGCAAGCAGCTGTGGATGACCGAGCACTACACCGACAACACCGACGGCAACGCCTGGCCGTCCGCGCTCGGCGTGGGCAGCGAACTGCACAACAGCATGCTGGCCAACTACAGCGGCTACATCTGGTGGTACATCCGACGCAGCTACGGGCTGATCGCCGAGAACGGCACGGTGAGCAAGCGCGGCTACGTGATGTCGCAATACGCACGCTTCGTGCGTCCGGGGTCCGTGCGCATCGGCGCCACCGCCGCGCCGTATAACGACGTCGCCGTCAGCGCCTACAAGACCCCGAGCGGCAAGCTGGTTCTGGTGGCGGTCAACACCGGCACCCAGCATCGGCAGCTCACCGTGCGCGTGCCCGCCGGCAGCGCCACCGCGTTCACCAAGTACAGCACCTCCTCCAGCCTCAACGTCGGCTACGGCGGCAAGTACAGCGTCGCTTCGGGCCAGACCGTGGTCTACGTCGATCCGCAGAGCGTGGCGACGCTGGTCGGCGAGTGATCGTCGCGATGGTTTGAATTTGTTGGATCGACCCGCGGCAGCCCGGCGCTGCCGCGGGCGTTTTCGGGAGTACTGTCCGCGTCGTCGCGGTGCCACGCCGTGAGCGTCGGCACCGAGACACGCGCCAGCGATCAGCCCAGCTTGGCCAGGAACGCCAGCAAGGCCTGATTGAACTCCTCGGCATGACTGGTGTTGCAGCCATGCGGCGCATCCCTCAGCAACACCACGTCGCTGCCGGCGATGGCGCGATGGGTGCGCTGGCCCGAGCCTTCGTACGGCACCGTGGCGTCGGCATCGCCGTGCAGCACCAGGGTCGGCACGTCGACCTTCTTGAGGTCCTCGCGGAAATCGGTGGTGCCGAACGCCTGCATGCAGCCCAGCGCCGCGGTCTGATCGCTCTGCAGGCACAGCGCGATCGCCTCCTGGCGCTGCGCCTCGCTGACCTTCAGCGTGCCGTGGGCGCTGAAGAAGCCGCGGGTGAAGTCGTCGAAGAAGGTCTCGCGCGAGGCCTTCAGCCCCTGCTCCATCTCCTGCGCCTGCTCCTTGCTCAGCGGCCCTTCCGGGTTGTCGTCGGTCTTAAGCATGTACGGCGGCACCGCGGAGGCGAACACTACCGCTGCCAGCTTCTCGGTGCCATGCCGCGCCACGTAGCGCGCCACCTCGCCACCGCCCATTGAGAAGCCGACCAGCACTGCGTCGCGCAGTTGCTTGTCTTCGATGATGCCGGCCAGGTCGTCGGCCAGGGTGTCGTACTCGTAGCCGTCGGCCGGCTTCTCGGAACGGCCGAAGCCGCGACGATCGTAGGCGATGACCCGGTAGCCGGCCTGCTGCAGCGGCCCGACCTGGTCCTTCCACGCCTCGGCCGACAGCGGCCAGCCATGGATCAGGATCACCGGACGACCGGCACCGCCGGTATCTTCGACATGCAGACGGACACGTGTGCTGGTGGCAGCCATGGACAGGACCTCGTGGTGGGGAGTCGCGGCAGCTTCCACTGCCGCATGTCCGGCCCGCGTGAGTGCCGTGTGTCCGAGCGTTTAACGCGGCGCGAGGGCGCTCAACCGATCCGCGGCAGGGCGCGGGTCAACTGCGCCAGCGCATCCCGCGCGATGCTGTGAAATGCCGCAGACATGTGCGCGTCCTCGATGACGCGCTCCCAGAACGCGGCCATACCGGCCATTGTGTGGCATCTACGGCGCGAACAGTCACCAGTCAATGCGCCAGGCCGCATCCACCCCGGAACACGACACAGAGCCGCACCAACGCATATGTCGGGCATCGCGCCTGCCTGCGGTCGAATAGATGCATGAATAGATAATCGAATGGCGCAGGGCAAGGCCTCGCCTGTTTTTTCTGGGTCTTTTTGCATCCATGCGCCAATCCAGAGCGCCATCCGTGAATAGATTGACGAATAGATACTCGCGCCGACCGATCGCTTCGATGCCTCCAAGCGACCGGTCGCGAGCGCCGGCTGACGCTCGCTCGATCAATCAGCGCGGTAACGCAAGTGCGCCGGACATCACGTCCAGTTGTCGTTGCCGAAGTCGCCGTCGTCCTGGAAGTCCTGGCCCATGTCCTGCTGCGGCGTGTCGTCGTAGTAGTTGTTGGTGATGTTCTCGACTACCGTCTCCTGCGGCGCGCCGCCGCCGAACAGGCCGCCGCCGTGGTGGCCGCCCAGCAGGCTTTCCACGCCCTCGAACAGGAACATGCCGCCGGCCACGCCGGCCGCCGTGGTGGCCGCGGTGCTGAGGAAGCTGGGGCCACGCGCGGCGGCCGGTGCCGGCGTCGGCTCCGCGGCCGCAGCGCCACCGCCGAACCAGCGCTCGCGCCAGCCGGGCGCACCGGCGCCCGCGACGCCTGCGGCGGCGGGTGCCGGGGGCAACGGCGGCGGCGCCGCATTGAAGCTCTGGCCCAGGAAGCTGGCCGGCGGCGGCGGGGGCGTGGCCGCCTGCTGCAACTGCGCGATCTGCGCCTTGGCGGCCTCCAGCGCGTGCTCCAGCAGCAAGGTGCGCTGTACCAGCAGATACGCGGCATCGGGTTGATCGGCCAGGCGCGCGTGGATCAGCGCGTCGGCCTGCGGATCTTTGGCCACCCCGCCGGCGCTGCGCAGGCGCGCCAGGAAGTCTTCGAGAAGCTGCTGTTCTTGCGGAGTCATACCCGTACCTGGATGCGATGACCGGCCCAGTGCCGGCACGGCACGGTATGGGCATCGCCCGGCGCAGGCCAAGGGTGCGTCCAAGTTCCGGTGTATCGGCATTCATCAATCACGCGCGCCGGGAAAACCAGCCCGGCGGCCGCACTGGCGAACTCCGACATTCTTCCGACAACGGGCGCCAGGTACGCCCCCACTCCAAGCGCAGAAGCCCTGATTATTCCGCGTCGATGTCCGAACTGGAGGAGGACGTCGCATGCGGCAGCCGCGCCGCCCACATGTTGTCGACCAGGTTCGGATACGGTCGGCCATTCTCCTCGGCACGCTGCTTCGCCGCTTCCTTCTGCGACGGCGACAGCGGCTGGCTGCGTTGACCGCGCGGATTCGGCTTCTTCCATGGAGGCGTCTTGGACGAGGGCATGGGCGTCAGGGTGAGCGGAGAGGTGCCATCGTGATCCGGCCATGCGTGCGTGGAGGGTGAAGGGGCCAGCGGTCGGCTGTGCCGACACCTAGCCGTCCAACATCTTGCCGGCGGAGGTGCGGTATTCCCCCTTCGTCATTACATCAAACTCGCCAGACACCGGCTTGCTTGGATATCCTCGCACTCCACGACGCGTAAGATTGCACTGCGCCAACTCGAACCCACGCTACATCACCTCCACCGTTGCCAGCCAACTGAGCGGAAACCAATATCGGCGTCGCCGAGCGATGGTTGGAATTGTTTAGCCACCGGAATGCATATGAGCAAGCAACACACAGACATCAGCAAGTTCCTCAGCTTTGTGCTTCGCCACGAGCCACAGGCCGCTGGCATTACCCTCGACAGCGAAGGCTGGGCGGAGGTCGATGCATTGATCGCAGGTGCTGCGCAAAGCGGCAGGACGCTCGATGCAGATCTCATTCGCGCCGTGGTGGACAGCAGCGACAAAAAACGCTTCGCACTCTCGGAAGATGGCCGCCGCATCCGTGCTGTCCAGGGCCATTCGACTGAGAGCGTCGCCATTCAGTACGAAGCCAAGGTGCCGCCAGAGTTCCTCTACCACGGCACAGCCACACGGTTTCTGGACGCGATCCTGGCCGAGGGCTTACGCGCGGGCCAACGGCATCATGTGCATCTGTCGCAAGACATCGCGACCGCGACCACGGTCGGGCAACGTCATGGCAAGCCGGTTGTCCTGAAAGTCGAAGCCCTGCGAATGCACCAGCAGGGCTTTGCCTTCTTTCAGGCGGACAATGGCGTCTGGCTCACCCAGGCAGTTCCGAGCAGCTTTTTCTCGGAAATCTAGTTCCTATGGCTATCTCGCTTGGGCGCCCATACCGCGCGTGCGACTGGGCAGGAATGCCCAGGGCCGCATAATCCTTTGCTCCGATTTGGCGGGCGTTACGAGACGATCCCTGCATTACTCCGAATCCACCCCCGCCAGCGCGAACACCCACCGCGGCACCACGGGTTCACCAGCATAGAAGTCCTTGGGCTTGTCCTCGGCCATCGCCCAGCGGTGCAGCCAGCTGATCCCGCCAGGACCGGTGTACCCCTCGGCGTGGGTGTAGGCGGGATCGCGCAATGCCTCCTCCAGGCCGATGAAGGCGTAGCCACGACGGCGCGTGGCCGCGATCAGATCCGGGAATGTGGCAGCGTTGAGCGCGTTGGCGTGCATCAGCCACACCTGCGGGATACGGCGGCCGAACAGCGCCTGCGATTCGCGCTCGAAGAAATCCAGCTTGTTGAGCATGTACGGCACGTAGCCCTTGCGCAGGCGCAGCAGCATGGCGTCGCGCGCCGGGCCTGGCGGCTCGTCCAGCACATGCGCGTAGGCGAACGCCCATACCCACTCGCCGCTGTCCACCGTAACCGGCGCGATGCGGTAGCCATGCGCGACCAGGAAGCCGTTGACCGCCTCACGGTCGGCGACGCTGCGGCCGGTGGCCAGATACGGATGACGGAACCACTGCAACGACTGGCCACGCTCGGCCAGCAACGGCCGCAAGGTGCGCTCGCCGCGCACGATCGCGTCCTCGTACGCCGGCACGCCCACCCGGTGCAGGTTCACATGGCCGTAAGTGTGGTTGCCAAGCGCATAGCCGGCATCCAGCCAGTCGCGCAGCATCGCCACGCGTTGCGGCTGCACCTGTCCGTCCTGCTCCAGCTTGTCTTCGTTGACGAAGCCGACGATGGGTACCTGCGCCTGCCGCAGCGAGGCCATCAACTGCGCATGCAGCGCCGGCAACTGGGCAGGCGGCGTCTGCTCGATGCGCTGCCACGGCAGGTCGTCGATGGTTACCGCGATGCGGCGCGTGTCGTCCTGGGCCTGGGCGGATGCGGCGACGCACAGCAGGGCCGGCAGCAACAGGCAGCGAAGTACTCTCATCGGACGCCCCCAGTATGGAGTTGCCAGTCTATACGCACACATGCGGACGACACCAAGGAGCACCTGTCAGCCGATTGCGCGCCCTGCCTGGCTGACTCACCGGCAAGAGCCAGGCACCGAAGATTCAACGCCCTGCGTACGCGTTGCCACGATCCTGCGAGCAGGATAAAGGAGAGCGGCGCTGCAGGTTCCGAGCCAATACCCTCACTAGTTGCTCGCGCGCCAAGCGCTTTCGTGCAGGCGACATGGCCGGCAGGACCTCCACAAGCGCATCGCTGAGCGGCAGCGACCAGGTCGCCTCTGGGCCATCCATCTCCTGATCTCTTCGGCCACCTGGCAGGCCATGGATCCATGCCAGCATGAATGGCTTCTGCGACTGCGAATGGAACTCCAGCGGCGCCCCGCGTTCGGGCACGATGCGGACCGTCATGGACGGGCTATCGTCGGTCCATGGAATAGATTCGCCATAGAGCCGCTCGAGCGCGTCTCTCACGCCATCTCCATTCACTTGCGCGGCACGCAGTTGGCGCTGCTGTAGGGGTGGGCAATCCCGATCGACAAACAGCGCATTGCGGATTCTGGCGATGGTTGCTGGTTCCATCGCCCGCTGCTGCAACGCGCCCAGCCCGGTCGCGCGATCGATGCGAGGCGCGCGTGCCGCCGCGAACAGCGCCATCACCTTGTCCGTAGCGACCCCCTGCTCGGCGTGCCTCGCCCCATCCTGGTCCGTCCAGCGCATGACGAACCCTATGCCGTTGCGCGCCGGAACCAAGTGGAAACGTTCATCGACGTACCCCCACCCCATGTATGTGTATTGGACCGAGACCGAGGCGATCCTGATCGGGGCTTGCCGCCTGGCCGGCGCCGCAGCACGTCCTGCAGCAAGCAGCCAGAGCGATGCCACGGCAACGACGATGACCAACGCGATACGCATGCGATTCCCCCCAAGTGCAGGCAAGCTAATCCACCTTTCATGCAGAGGGAAGCCGCCAGCGCCGGAATCTCCTTTTCGCACGTCCAATCGACACGGACCGCGTGCGCCGCGGAGCGGGTGCGCGAGCGATGCAGAACACGCGAGGCGCCGGCACTCGCGCCGCCATGGCACCATGCAGATGCGCCGACTCGCGCGCGGACCCGAACAAACGGAAACGAGGGAATGAGGAAAGCGCTTTGGCTGGTCTGGACGTGCCTGCTGCTCGCCGGGTGCACGAACACGGCGCAGGCGCCCGCCGCAGCGGCAGCGGCGGCAAGGAAGGACGCCACCACGCAACCGGTGCCACCTCCCGCACGCACGGTAGCGGAGCAGCTCGGTGGTCAGCGCGGCAGCGGTGCGCCTTACGAACTGGCTGGAACCCAGGTGTGGGATGTCCCCGATCCCGTGTCCGGCCGCACCTACCAGGTGTTCGTGGCGTTGCCTGCCGGCTATGCCGACCATTCCGAGCGGCGCTACCCGGTGCTGTACGCCACCGATGCCGACTACGCGTTTCCGGTGGCGCGGCAGATTGCGCGGCGCTTGAACGGCGAAGGTCCGGCTATCGAGGACTTCATCCTGGTCGGCTTGTCGTATGCACTCGGCGATGAACCGATGCCAAGCCGTCGCCGCGACTACACGCCCACCACCGAGGCCGGCAATGTTGCGGCCGCCGGTGCCACTCACGGGGGTTCCAGCACCTACATTGCGTACTTGCGCGACCACGTGCTCCCTTTCGTTGCGCGGCACTATCGCACCGATGAAGCGCGGCGCCTGTTCCTTGGCCATTCCTACGGCGGCCTGCTCGGTACGCAGATCCTGCTGAGCACACCCGAGCTGTTTTCCGGCTACATCCTGGGCAGTCCATCGTACTGGTTCGGCGAACATGCCATGCGCGCCGAGGAAGCGCGCTTCGCCTCCAGTCACCGCGATCTGCCGGCTCAGGTCTACATGTATGTCGGCGAGTACGAACAGCGCCGCTACGGCAAGCGCTACGACATGGTGACCGACGCGCAGCAGATGGTGCAGACCTTGCGCGGACGGCACTATCGGTCGCTGCGCCTGCAGTTGGACGTGCTCGACGACGAGGATCACCTGAGCGTTGCGCCGCGCGGGCTCACCCATGGCTTGAAGTTCCTGCTGGGTGTTCCGCGGCAGTGAGGCGCGGCGCGCACGCCGCCGGTCGGGCGGATGCTGCATCTCCACGGATGGCGTTGTCGCGGCTGAAGCCGCTCCTACAGGTGCCGGCCGGCCGCCGCTAAAGGTCTTCTAAAGCAACGCCATTTACCGGCACGTGTTCGCAGAAGTTTACATAAGGCACCGCACAAAAGCCGGTCAGTACTTCAGCGCATCCGCCGTCGGCGCCAGTGGCGCGAAGCGCGCACCGCTGAAATCGTGCAGCAACTGGAAGGCCGGCTCGCCACGCTTCGCCACCTCTCGGAAGTCGCTCTTGCGCAGGCGATAGAGCCTGCCCTCGCGCGCGAACACCAGGTCGCCGCCATCCCAGTCGGCCCAGTCGCTGCCCGGCAGGTCGACCAGCACGGTGCCGTCGCGGTCCAGCACCCGGTGATCCAGGCCATACCACGCATGATTTTCCTGGCCGACCGCATGCAGCAGCGACTGCAGGCGGCGGCCGTTGGCGCCGAGCTTCTCGCGCACGCGCGGGCGGCTGAAGCGGAACAATGCGCCGCTGCGCAGTCCGCCACGTTCGCCCTCGCCGTCATCGTGCAACTGCCAGCCATCGCGCTCGCGCAACACGCCGTCGATCGGCTCGTCCTCGCCGCCGCCCGAATGCGTGCCGAACGGCCGCACCTGCAGATGGTGCGGCAACTGGAAGCCGGTCGGCATCGGAAAAGGATCCCGCCCCTCGCGTGGCCGGTGGTTCAACAACAAGGTCCGCTCGTCCTCGAACATTCCGCCGCCGCCCCAGCTGTCGCCCTTCGGCCACAGCGCCAGTGCGGTGAAGAACGGCGGCCGCGACAGCGCGGTCCAGGTGCCGAAGTCGCCGCGCTGCTTGGAGGCGAAGTACACCAGCAGCCGACCCGACGGCGACAGGTCGCAGCGCCGCTCGTAGATGCGGCCCTTGAACCACTGGCCGTGCACGAACGTGTCGTCGCGCAGATCCCAGTGGATCAGCTGCACCTGCTTGCTCGGCCCGCGGCGGAAGATCACCCCGATGCGCGCCTCGCGCGCCAGCAAGGCGAACAGGCGGGTTGACGGCGGGCACTGCAACGCTGGGGATTGTGCGGGCTCCATCTGCGGATCTCCTCGCAGGACACGGCTGTCACAGTGGCAGACCCGCGGCACCGCGACAACCGCCGCCGGCGCGCCGCATTCGCGACGCGCATGCCACCACCGATGTCCGCACCGGGCCCGCCTCTACGCGTCGTGCTACTTGGCGATCACCGACGTCCCCGACGGCACCATGTAGCAGGCCTGCGCCTTGGCACAGGCCTCGGCGTTGATCTCGGCGATCTGGCTGGCCAGGTACTGCTCCGGGGTCAGGCCCATGCGGTTGCGGTAGGCGTTGTCCGCATCGGCCTTGGCCACCTGCTCCTGCTCGCGCTGGCGCTCGGCGGTGGTGGCTTCCACCAGGGTCTTGACCCGCTGCTGCTGCGCCGCGGTCAGGTTCATCTGCTGCAGCACGTCGGGATTGGGGCGGGCACGGCCGAGGGTGATGTTCTGGATCTGGATCGGCAGGCCCTGCTCCTTGACCAGGGTGCGCACGTTCTCGGTGACCGAGTCGTCGATCTTCCGCGCCGTGTCCGGGTCGCTCATCATCCGCGTCATGTCGTAGCGCTTGACCTGGTCGCGCACGATCGCCGCGTACTGGCTGGCGACGTTGTTCTTGAACCAGTCCTGCCCGAAGCCGGACAGCAACCGCGCTGGCGCGGTGATCCGGTATTGGATCTGCGTGGAGAAGTCCAACAGGATGTTGTCGCTGGACGAGAAGTCGTCGAAGGCCACCTGCACCGTCTGCGGCGTGGTGTCCACGTACACCGCCGACGTCGTCATCCAGGTGTAGGTGCGGCCGGGATCGCGCACGTCGTCCAGGCGGATGCCGCCCTTGCCGAACAGCAGCGGCTTATCCACCAGCACCGCCTGCTGCCCCGGATCGGGCGAGACCACGGTACAGCCGCACAGCAAGGCCGCCACAGCGGCGGCCAGCATGGAATGTTTCATCGATGTCCCCCTGAAGGACGGCGCCGCGCGCCGTCGTGTGCGGGGGATGCTAGCGCATCATGGGAGGCGAGGCATCTGCTTGTCTGCCGACGCCAGGCAGGCGCCGCTCCTCTCGCGCCGCGTCCTGCAACCAAGGCTGACGCCGGTAGGCTGAAGCCCACAAGAAGGCAGGCTCAGTGCTTCGAACTGGCAGGCGTCATCGCGCGGCACTGTGCGAGCAACGCCTCACCGGCGGGGCTTTCCCTCCTCATGGATCGGTCGCCAAAGGCTTGGAGCACCTCGGTCCGCACGCGTTCGGCACTCTCGGATGAATCGACAAGATGCGGGTCGTCCGACGCCATGCCGAAGCCCGGCAGCGCCGAAGGCTCCAGATGTCCCAATGCCACCAGTTGCCCGCACAGCCCGTAGTGGTAGGCGGCGTACTCGTTCCCAGCCAGCGACACGTCGCCAGCGGCGAACATGCCCACGTGGAATCCCTCATGCGCCACCAGATCGGCGACGTTGGCCAGCGTCGCCTCTTCGCTCTGCAGCACCGGGGCGACGAGGACCAGCTTCGGCCCTCTGCCTACCCTGTAGAAGGTCGCCAGGTAGTCCACCCGACTGGGCACGACGAGCAACGTGATGGCGATGTTCTGCACGTGCGACTGGGCGCTGACCAACGCGAGCGCCTCGGAGGCGACGCGGCAGATCCGCTCAGGCGTGCGCTCCAGTCCCTTGGCAAAGGCCACCTTGATGCGGCGATCGCTGCAGACGATGGGTTTTTCGAAGTGCACGGGCTGCGCGCGCCCCTGCGTCGCGACCTGAGAGCGTGTCAGGAACAAGCCCATCCCATTGATGGCACTGTGCTTGTTCATGCCCTCGACGGAGAGGCGTGGTGCATCCGCCGCCAGCGCTTGCGTGCAGAAAAGTCCCAGCCAAAAGCACTGAAAAGCCGCTAGACGCATCCACCTACATTGACGCAACTTGCGCTGTAACCGCGCAGCCAAGTCATCGCGCGTCACTATCCGGATCCTGACATGCATGATCGAGAGGCACCTGGTGCCCAGCGCGCTCCCGATGAAGGGTCACGCCTCGCCGGTATTGGGCACCGTACTTCTGATAGCGGACGAGTCCTCCCTTTTCGAGACGAAATCGATCCTCCGGCTCCGAAAAAACCGGGCATGCGCTGTAGCCAACCTCGTTGTCGTCGCTGCAATAGCGGACATGGAGCGTGTCGCCACGCACCTCCCCTTGCAGTTGCCCAGCGCCACCGCGGATGTTGGTTCCCTCGCTCCAATCGCCCGTTACACGATCGCCGTTCTGCTGCAGGTCGAGACTCAAGTAATGGCCCCGGTCGCAGCGCTTTGCATAGCTCCAGCTACCGGAGAAGCCACCAGTTCTGTGCGCGAATGCCACGCCTGGGTATGCATTCGCCAACATGATGGCGCCAGCGGTCATCCAGGCGGTCACACTAGCACCAAGTGAGCTTTCCCTCGCCATTCGCCACTTACCTAAATCGCCATCCCGCGATGTGGTGCTGCCTGCTCTTGATTTTGTGCCAGCGACTGTTGCCGTTCAAGTTCCTGCAAGCGCTGCATGGACTCCTGCACAGGAGTGGCGATGGCCTGCTCGGTTCCCATATGCGCCCGTAGGTGCGCCGGATCGTTCAAAGCGCCCTGTACGACAAAGACATGCTCGCCAGCCGCATACCGCTCGGTTCTGGTGTTCAGCACCACATGATCAATGCGCGTGAGGCCATTCTCTTGCGCCAAGCCGGCCAGACTCGCGCTCATTCGTTCACTCGTTTCATCCGAGGAGCGACCAAGCGAAACATCCAGGCGCTGCACTGCGCTACGCGCCTGATCGAGTAACGGAGAGGTCGGGCCGGACGTCGCGGGCCGCTCGCCTTCGATCATCCCTTGGCGACCGGGAACGGCTCGCTGCATGTCACCTTGGGGCGCCTGCTCCTGCTGTCGCGCTTCGCCCAATTCGATTCCCAGCGTGCCAGGTTGGTAGTCCTGCACTTTCACGGTTTGGCCTTGCGCGTTTTGGATCAGCAGGTCGCTACCCTGCATTTGATACGTGTGAAGCCCATCCGCGCTTCGGAAGACGCCCTCCGGGTCTCCCTCCTGTCTTGCGCCTCCGCTAAGGCGCTGGCCACTCCAGTACACCTGGCCATGACCATCGGTGTCCTGTACGACGTCACCGTCTCCGACAACATAGGTATCCCGACCAGCCCCGCCGCGCAGCACATCGCGCCCTTCCCCACCGATCAGGACATCGTCGCCCTGCCCTCCGATCAACGTGTCGTTGCCTCCTCCCCCCAGCAGCAGATCGTTGTTGGCGACCTCATGTCCGCCACGTCGCCGCGTCGCATCCAACGTCGCCGAATGATCCGGGTCTACCGCAACCCGTGCCGACGCCCGGCCTGGATCGACGTAAATCGAACCTGCATTGAACGCCTCGTTGGTGAGGCGATCGGCAATTTCCGGGTGGTCCGCGCGTAGATCGGACAGCAATCGTGTTCTGGCAGGCTCAAGCGACTGAGCAAGCGTTTTGACCTGGCCACGGTCGGCAAGCAAGGTGGCATAGTCACGATTCGCTTCTGCGATCAGATTGCGCTGGCCAGGATTGCCATCCACATCCACACCCCAGCGCGCCTCGTCACGATTGATGCGATCACGATGGAGTTGGTACATCTGATAGGTCGACAACGCCTCATCCCGCGTCACGTTGTTGGGATCGTTGTACAGCCCGAAGAGCTCCGACTCCATGAAGCGGCGTTTGCGCAACCCTGGCTCCGCGGCAGCATTGCTGCCCCATGCGTTGTAACGCATTTCGAACCATGCTTCGGAGCGGTCTCCAGCCGTTACCGCATCGCGGAAGGGCTGCATGTTGGCGTTGTAGGATCCCGCGCCACGGTTATAGACCAGCGACACGAGCGCGGCGCGCTCCTGTGACATCGGCATGTTCAGTCCCGCGATGGGGCGCTCATATTCCGGCAAGGACGCCGACAGCAATCTGTCACCCTCTTGGGCGTTGAGCGTACGGTCGAACTGCAGACCTAAGCGCGTACGGTCTCCTGGCGCAGCTGCGTCGATGGCCTCGAGTTGCCGCCATTGCGCCTCATTGAGTGCGATGCCGGATTCACGCCAGAGCGCAACATTGTTGCCCCGATTGAAGGTGTAGCCATAGCCGATGGTCGCTCGACCGTCGCCCACATCCTGCGAGTGGGCGTGCAGGCTTTCCGTGAGCTTGATCAGATCACCGGTCAGGGTATTGTATTGTTCTTGCGGTAGCTGGCGATAGATGATGGGCATGCGAGATCTCCTTATCAGGCAATAGAGCTACATCAGGTCCGAGTAGTCCCCGATCTGGTTGCATATCTTCGTAGGTGGATTGCCAAGCTTTACGATGCGGCGCTTGCTCGCGGCAGCTGCATCCTTCGGGGAAACAATCCGATACAGCAGGTATAAGTCGCCCTTGGCCTCCCAAAGACCAAAAGTAGAAAGATCCGAGAATTGGTACGTTTTGCCATCCGACTGGCGAGCCGTGAAGGTGCACTCGGCATAGCTGCCCCACCCACAGCTGGCATCCAGGGTCTGCAATCCCCCCTTCCCGCCAAGATCGAAATGATAGGAGCGCCCCTCGTCGCCGTCGTTAATAGTCGGCGCAATCTGCGCTACAGACGTCTTAGTTCCAGCGCCCCAGGCACTGGCTTGCGTGCAGAGTGCGTCTCCGGAGCTTACGGCCGGCGCGCCGCCAGCAGGAACATTCGCACATCCGGCCAAGAGAAGGCCTGTCAGGCCCAGGCACCACAGCGGTTTCATCATCATGCGCAATCCTCGCCTCCGTCCCAAGGCATCACACTGGGAGGTACCACGGTCAGTCCAATGTGCGAAACGTATCCGATTCAGTGCCGCACTGTCCACGTGCCAGGTGGCGCCCTAAGTAGCCTGAAGCCCATGATTCATCGAAGGGCTGCCTGGCAGAAGTTGGCCATCCGGCGCCCCTCGGTCGAGTCCTTGGTCACCAAGCCATTCCGCATGAACCGCATCAGATCTTTGGCAGCCAAGATTCCCGCGGCGTTGGATGCGTTGACGCTTTCAGAAACACCCTCGGCCCGCTTTGGAAGCGCAATGGATGGCAAATCCTTGCTCCTCACCCATCCCAGTGCCTGCAGTTGCGCACATGCACCCATCGTGTAAGCCAGGCGCTCTTCCTCTTGCATCTCGGACGTCGTGCCGCTGAGGCCACGCAGTAGGTGGAATGTTTCGTGTGCCGTCGTGGAGACGACATTCGCGGCGGCCAGGTCGCTTTCCTTGTCTAACGCAAATGCATAGCCGGCGCTTGCGCTGGCCGCGGTTGCCAGGGACGACTTGCGGGCAATGAGTTGGTGACCGGCACTGATCAGATCCACAGTCAACTCCAACTCCATGCCAGGCAATTTCGATGTAGCGACGGCGTACTGCATTGCCGCCAGCACTGCGTCACAGGCGGGCGCAGCGTAGGTGTCTGCACTCCCCTGTCGTCGCAAGGCGACGCGCAGTGTTCCGCTGCGACACTCGTCAGTGACAGTGAACTTTTCGGCCGCGCGTGCGCTACCAGGTAACACGCTCACTGTTCTGACGACGAAGACCGGCCCAAGCTTGGTTACCGCCGTCGCGTGCGCGCCCTCTTTGGCAATCAAGTTGGCGGGTGGCACCTGGATAGAGGCGCAGGACGTCAGCAAAGAAAGCGCCATCGCGAGTGCGATGGCGCTTCCGCTAGAAGTCCACGCACAGGAGTGCGTGACCCATTTTCTTATTGCTGCGAGCACAGGTAAGGCGATGGATAGGTAGTGCACTTTGTGAACTGCGTAGTCGCCGATGCAGTTTGCACACCCTCGTACTTCGACGAAAAGACAACCGTGTTGGGACCTGCGGGAGCACTGACCACAAAAGGCGTGAGTCGATAGGTCAGCTTGTTGGCAGTCCCACCTTCGGCAGCAGACCACGCATTGACGGCACCCGGGTCGGAGAGGCGAAGCGAGTTTCCGCTGCGGTACCAGTTGAACATTGCCGAGGCCTGCACTGCGCCTGTCTGGGTGTTCGTCAGGATGAGCCTTACCGTTCCGTTCTCGGGATAGCCCACCGTCGATCCGCTGACGTCGATTTCGAACAGGGACGCGTCGGGCACGTCGGCCGCTGCAGCCGCCAACATACGCTGGTAGAGCGGAATAGATTCCTTGCCGCCCCCTCCGCCCCATGTGCCGCCGATCTCTCCCTCTGCGCCACAACCGCCTTTCTGTGTACAAGAGGCCTTGACGTTCCAGTGAACACTGCCGCCACATCCGGCTAAAGCCATTGCAATAGCGAGGACCCCAACTGTTTTCAGATTCGATCGCATATCAACACTCCGTTGTTTGACGCCTTCCTTCTTGGAAAGCCCGCCCATCCCATCACCAGTCCCCCACCACAGAACTAGGATTGCATCACAAATTCACGTCATGACTTATCCATCGGCAGAACCATTCTCTCCCGGATGCCTGCCTTCCAGGCTTCACGCTAACTCAGCGGCTCGATAAACGAGCCGTGGGCAGGATCCCCCGCTAATACGCGTTCCTCGCCCTAATCTTGTCTAGATCAATGAATAAGCCTGCCCGCCGCAGGTGTAGCCTCAAAATCCAGCGCATAGACTGCCCGCCCCTCGCGCACTCGGTTGGACGTCGGTTCGCACAGCGGCTGGCGGGCGATCTGCAGCAGCAGTTCACGCACGTCGTTCGCTGCGGCGCAGAGCGTGTTGCTCACTTCTGGCAGCGTCTGGCCGGCGCGCTCGGCTGTATCGCCGGCTGCCACCATCCTGGCATTGGCCGAGACGGTGTCAGCCAGCTGAGTGAGCCTGTCGATCTGCTGCTGCGTCACGCGGAACGTGCCACTGCCGGCGTCCGTCGCTGCCTGGACAGTGGCATCAGACAAGGCGCTGCGCGTCGTGTCCGTCCGCTGCGCGGGATAGGACAGCGCGTCCAGCACCAGGTTCACTTGCTCGGCCAACAACTCCAGGCAGAGCGCCAGCTCGCTCATGCGCACCTTGGGTTCGGCGGCGCGCTCCTCGGCCTGCGTGCGTGGCTGCGCCAGCCGGACCAGGAAGCGCACGTGATCGCGCAGCTTCGCCAAGCGGAACTGGCTGTCCTCCGGCAGGAAATAGCCGGGCATGTCGTCGTCGTCCAAACGGTCGTGCGCCATCGTTGCCTCCTCGTTCCATGAAGGGGTCCGCCGCCACGCATGGCGGACGGGAAGTCGGGAGGTTCGAAACCGCTAAGAGCCGGCGGGCGTATTTCCCCGAAGGGTGTTGTATTAGCCGCCCTCCCGACGCAGGCATTGCGTCGGCTTGCGCCCGAGCCTCGGGCACAAAAAACCCACCGGTTTGTCGGAGGTGGGTACCGCTCTTAGAGGAGTTTCGACGCTCCTTGCGGTAGAGATTGCTACCGCGGCGCGCGACCTGTCAATAGCGATCTATAGAATCTTTCATCAAGAAATCGAGTTGCCCTAGCGGTGCGTCGGTGGCTACGGGATACTCGCTAGCGACAGCCTCAGCTTGGACGCTCACAGGTAAGAAATAGCTAACTCCAAAGACGAAACGTCCGCAACGTCTCCCGAAATGATCAAAGACAACACCACACTCCACGAGCTCAGCTTTCCTTCGCTCTCCGCAGTGATGAGTCGCTACTTGCAGGTCACCGAGCAGAGCCGCGCCGGAGCAGTGGAGCGCTGGAGCCTCATCATCGGCCTGATTGGCGCCGGCTTCGGGCTATTGTCTGCCGCCTTGCTTGATGGCAAAGCGGCTCTCGTCTCTTCAGTGACCGGACTGGCGATTGAACTCGTCGGCTTTGCGGTCTTCGCTGTCTTACAGGTCATACGTGAAGCACAGAGCTTTCGACACCCATATGCCACCCATGCGCAGGAGATGGAGCAACAGTTTCATCACTATCAAGGTATCGTCACTGCACTGCGTGCGTTTCCTTTGGAGCACCGCCGCCAGCGCGAAACGTTCATCCGTGATCGCAGGACCAACATGCATGACCGTCTGGGCCTGTTTACCGGCGGAATGGAGAAGCTGGGCGTCATGCCGGTTCTGCTTGCGCTCTATCTGCAGTTCAAGGACTGGCGCTGGGGGGACTGGAGCGCATTTGGCAAGATCACGGCCGTCCAGAGCGTTCTCGCGTTCCTGCTGCTGTTCGCTTACGCGCTTTCCTGGCACCTGATACGATTGCGCGTTCGTGTGCAGACATACGAGCAACTGCTTGCTGAGGCGAACCGGCAGGACAATGCCGCGAGTGGTTGAGCACGCCTCAACGCGTAAAAAACCACTCGATGAACTCCTCGGCGACGTCGGGCGTGAGTTCGAGGGCGGCCTCCGCAACCGCGAGCTGCCCCTTCGCCGCGGCGACGGCGGCTAGAGCGCAAGCAATAAGGTCAGGGTCCCAGGTGCGAGAGGACGCAGCCGCGACCAAGGAGGGAAGTTGAGCGAGGGAGTGCAGGTAAGCAGCCCGAAGATCCTCGGGGATCTCGGTCTGGCTTTTCGCGCGGCAGACTTTTCGCGCGGCAGATCTCGACCCAGGCAGGAAATTGGAAGTACCCGTGATCCGCTTTGTCGGGCTCGCGTGCCAATGCATGGATGACATGCGGCACGGCCGCGAAGGAAGCCGAATAGACGTCGCCCTGATGCGCAAGCGCACTCCACAAGGTGAACCATGGCTCCGATCCATCCATGGATGAGGGCAACTTCTGCAGCTGCCCCAACAACGCGGAGATGTCGCCGGCTGTGCCATATGCGTGCTGCAGTTCGGACCAGCGCGCACTTTCGAGACTGAGCACAGTGCTTCCTACGGTACGCAGTTGACTAAGCTGTGAAGAAGGCGGGGTAACGTTTCGGATTCTCAAGGACGGCTCCCGGATACGACAAACTTTTACCGTCTCCTCGGTAAAGCCGAGGGAACTCTCAAACGTTGGTTAGTCAGACCGTCGGGATACGGGGCGCGTTGCGCCGAGCCATTACGCGTTTTAGATGGACTCCAACTAGAGATTCAAAATCTCCATTACTAATAAATCCGTAACTTTTACCCTGCTGACCGATGAGGTTAATAGTGTACTGGCGCAGGCTGTTAAATTGCCTGGTTCCTTCTCGAAAAATGCGCAGCTCGTACTGCGCTTCCCCCGTCCGGCTGATAGCAGCAATATCTCCAGCAGCAGCAACGCCGCGGTATCGAAGCGGCCCTGTGCCAAGGCGAAAGTCCAGATTATTTTCAGCCTCGAATGTGACCCTGCACATATCCTCCTTCACACCGATGTCGATGTACTCCATGCTCACCAAACAGGAATAGGTAGCCTTATGTCCCCGCTGGTTACGGATGGTTAGAGGAGGAAAAAAGTCGAAACAGTCTTTGCTTAGCCAGAAATACTGAGAACCCTTGCCAGCATTACTCCCTGGTGTTGCATTAATACGGGCCGTATCGGCGTGGCTCAGACGTAGGAGCAGCGTCACCTCGGCCGAGTCATCCAACACCAGCTCAGCCGCCTGCTCGTCGTAAAGTAAACGCCAAGCTGGCGATCCAATATCGTCGAGAGAGGGACGGTGATAATCCCAATTTTGCCCAAGCAATCCGGCCACCATGCCGTCCCAAGAGAATTGCATACCAGCGGTAGTCGCCCGGTCGAGGAGTACGGACAGCTCAACATTTTGTGACATGCCTGGACCTGTGAAATTGCCAGAAGTCACGACGAGAGAATTGCCCTCCTCGGTAAGAGCTCCATAGCACTTGGCATGGAGCAGCCGCTTCCGATTGACAATATGCACATCGGCCCCACACCCGAGCATCTCGTGTACAACTTGCTTACTGGTCAACCGGGAACGAGTGCTGCCAGAAAATATTGCAGTTATACGACCACCTTTCCGAGTATGCTCCTTAAAAGTCTCGTAAAACCGCACACCGCCATTGTAGTTCCCGAAGCCTGAGACAACGTATAACGTCCCCTCTCCGGGCCGGTGATTCCGCACCCAGACATCTTCCAAAATATTGACCAACCCCTTATTTTGCCCAGTCGCATAGACATTCGGATGAAGTGCGAGTTGATTCATTTTGCTCTCACGATGACCATGGCCTCTCCGGTAATGGCATTACCTGTGTGATAGCCATACCGCTGATAGGTTTGAAGTGGAATAGACTCCTCATATGTCCAACCGTTGGCAGCCGCTAGGTCGGCAAGATGCTGCGGGGTGTCGATATCAAACCGCTCGCCACCAAGCACAGTGTGGTTGGTCCCGACAATCAAGGCAAAAGGAGCGCGTTCATTCATGTAGGGGCGGAGTGTCCGGAAGACCGCTGCCATTCCTTCGAAGTAGCGGTACAAGAGAAGCGGAACCGCCCGTCGGCGGAACCCATCGGATTCCGACAATGCTTCCTGGAGAGTTAGGCAGTAACTGGCCTGAGCAGATGGCAGTCCGGCTTTGTTAGCCAACAGGGCCGCCAGCGCTTGTTTCTTCTCCTTGACCTCACGGCTACCGACAAGGCGAGACTCGAGAGGAAGAATGCCTGAGGGCGGAACAAGTCCTAGCCATACCAAGCTAAGGCGCTGAGTGTCTATGTACGGGAGCGCCGTGGCATATGGGGGACTGGTCAAGGCACAGTCGAACTTTTGTCCGCGCAAAAACTCGGCAAGTTCCAGTTTACGGCTGTCGTGCAACCATGCCCTGCTGCTGCCCTGCACGCGAGGCAGCACTTTCTTGGTCTCCTCGAGCTTGCGGATGAAGGCGAGCGCTCTTCCTTCAAAGGCTTCGATGAGGGGCATGCCCGGCAGCGGACTTTTCCGCCGCCGAATACGGAGGTCGACTGGGTCTTGCTGGGAATAGTCACGGAGAAGATTGCTTGCCACCGCGAGAAAAACCGCAACACATCCCGGGTCAGCGCGCTCAATGGCCGAACGCAATCGTTCGATGACTCGCAAGATAGGCTCGTGGAACCATGCCGCAAGGTAAGCGGTCCGAGCTTGGCTGGCTTCATCCACCGACTTCGACACTCGCATAAGCTTGAAGTCTTCGATAACGCCCGACAACTCCTTTTCAAGGCGTCCCTTTGGCAGCTGCAAAGCATCAATTTTCGCATTGGCAATGAAAACAGCGAGGGGGTTAATGTCTGTGCCCGTGGCGCTCATACCAAGATGAGCGCATTCAAGCAATGACGTACCCGAACCGCAAAATGGGTCAATGACGCGCCCCCCCACCTTGACATCCATGATGTTAAGGATGGCGCGGGCAATCTGCGGATTGAACTTACCCTTGTACTCATGAAGTCCATGCGCCGAGTACCGGGTTGCCTGTCGGCGGGACTCGACCCCATTGATGCACTCCAGTTTGCCCTGGAGGGTGGGAACCGTAATTTCGTTGGTTTTAAATGACGAATAGTAGACTAACCTATCGGCGACAGCCGCATCCACTTTTCCAGAGAGATTTACGCCCGTTTTAGTATACTCAAGCCGCGCTTGCGGAAACAAAACCCGAGCCTCCCGGCTCGCCAACTCAAGTTCATAAGGATAATAGCTATAACCGTGCCGTACGAGTTCCATTACTGCTTTGAGACCTTGCACTTCTGAAGAACCAAAATGGTTTCAGTTTTGATATTTGCGTGAGCGAGATTGAATGACTTTCGAGAGGCCGAAATGACACGTTCGATTTGAGCCACGCAGATGAAATTCATCGACTCCGCGATGGTACGGATGATGCCAGCGTTATCGACAACAACCCCATGGATTTTTGAGCGGCCAATTACGAAACAAGCGTAACCCTCTTGCACCATCACATCATCAATTAGCTTCAGCGCACCCCTCATCTGATCCCAGAAGTTTTTCTCAGTATGATGATTAGTTTTGAAGAAATGCGCACGGGCGCCAATTTCCTGACTCTTGACTTTAATAGGATCATAACCGAGCCACCACATGCGGTACTTGTGATAAAGCCAGTATTCGTAGGCGTTCGGGTACGGAGGTGACGTGACCACGATCCCGACCTTTCCCGGCAAGTCAGTTGGATCAACTTCGAGGGTGTTCTTGTTGAGCACATGCGCCTGTGGAAGGTCCCATGTACGACAAGCCATAGCCACTTTCAACTTGGACACCGCTACCGTGAAGGCATCAAAAACACCAGACCACGTAATGTCCTTGTCAACGGCTGCATACCTGGTATCGCTGTCTTGGTTTGAAACCCGGACCAAGATCGAAGACAGACAGAGATTCAATGCATCCCGGCAGCCATCGTCATCAACCCTTCGAATTTCTTCCGAAATAGCAGCAACTGCTGTCTGGACGTCGGCCTTGAACCAGTGGTCTAGGTTGGGAATGACCCGTCGATCAGGGGTTGCGTTTGTGCGAGCACGGGCGACGATATCCGCAGCGAGTTCCTGCAAACCATCGGGCTCAGCCCCCGTCTTCACCCGCGAAATCAGGCAGGCAATAGGATTGAGGTCGATGCCCACGCTAGGCAAACCGCGCCTCTGGGACTCCACGAGTGTTGTGCCACTCCCGACAAAGGGATCAAGCACAAAAGTTCCCTTCGGGATCGGGAGGATGTCAAGAAGCGTTCTTGGGATATCCCCAATAAACTTAGCAGGATAGGGGTGAATGCCCTCGATAGGAGGCGCCTTGGCTCGCTTCGCAAAGCTCCAATCAGTCGCCATAAGTCGTTCGACAATCCCCGCCATTTCAGGTGACAACGAGCCACATTCGTGTGTGACCGTGGCTCGGCTAGCCCCTTCCTTCATCGGGAAACTCCGTTGGGAATCAGCTCGGTCACGGGTAGCGGCGTCTTTTCTTTACTCACGTTGAACTTAAGCCTATGTCTATCGAATGAATCATGACAAGCCAGTATGCCATGCGCCTGCAGCGAGCACTCTGCATCTCGCGGCGGTCTGAGGCTCTCTGGCTGATTCCAGCGCTCCATAATCACAAGCGAAATTAAAAAAGGCGACAAATTGCCGCCTTTTTTGTGGTCAAAATGTGGAATCAAACCCCAACCGGATTAGCCTTCTCCGGATCAATCTTGTACTGCTTGATCGCCCGAGCCACATCCTTGCCGGTCATCTTCCCATCCTTCGCCAACGCCGCAATCGCGGCATGCGCGATGTAGTACCGATCGACCTCAAAGAACCGGCGCAGGTTCGCACGGGTATCGCTCCGGCCAAAACCGTCGGTACCTAGCACGGTGTAATGCATCGGCACGAAAGCGCGGATCTGGTCGGCGAAGGCGCGCACGTAGTCGGTGGCGGCGATGGCCGGGCCCTGGCGGCCTTCCAGCAGCTGGGTGACGAACGGCTTGCGCTGTTCGCCTTCCGGGTGCAGGCGGTTCCAGCGCTCGGCGTCGAAGCCGTCGCGGCGCAGTTCGTTGAAACTGGGGCAGGACCAGATGTCGGCGGTGACGCCGAAGTCCTTGTCCAGCAGTTCCGCCGCGGCGATGGCTTCGCGCAGGATGGTGCCCGAGCCCAGCAGTTGCACGCGCAGTTCGCCCTTCTTGGGCTTGCCGGCGTCCTTGAGCAGGTACATGCCCTTGATGATGCCGTCTTCCGCGCCCGCCGGCATTTCCGGGTGGGCGTAGTTCTCGTTCATCAGGGTGATGTAGTAGTACTCGTCCACCTGCTCCTGCATCATCCGCTGGATGCCGTACTGCATGACCACGGTGACTTCGTAGCCGAAGGTGGGGTCGTAGCTGCGCACGTTGGGGATGGAGCCGGCGATGACCTGGCTGAAGCCGTCTTCGTGCTGCAGGCCTTCACCGTTGAGGGTGGTGCGGCCGGCGGTGCCGCCGAGCAGGAAGCCGCGGGTGCGCATGTCCGCCGCCTGCCAGGCGATGTCGCCCACGCGCTGGAAGCCGAACATGGAGTAGTAGATGTAGAACGGCAGCATCGGCACGTTGCTGACCGAGTAGCTGGTGCCGGCGGCCAGCCACGAGGAGATCGCGCCCGGCTCGCTGATGCCCTGCTGCAGCACCTGGCCGGACTGGTCTTCGCGGTAGAACATCAGCTGGTCGGCGTCCACCGGCTTGTACTTCTGGCCGAACGGGGCGTAGATGCCGATCTGCCGGAACATGCCTTCCATGCCGAAGGTACGCGCTTCGTCGGCCACGATCGGCACGATGCGCGGGCCCAGTTCCTTGTCGCGCAGGGCGATGTTGAGGCTCTGCACGAAGGCCATCGTGGTGGAGTAGGTGCGCTCGCCGCTGTCCTTGAGCAGGCGCTCGAACTTGTCCAGGCCCGGGGCCGGGATGGACAGGTCGGCCTTGCGGCGGCGCTGCGGCAGGTAGCCGCCCATCGCGGCACGGCGCTCCTGCAGGTACTGCACTTCCGGCGAGTCAGGGCCGGGGTGGTAGAACGGCACCTGCTCGGCGTCGGCCAGCTGCTTGTCGCTGAGCGGGATGTTGAAGCGGTCGCGGAACGCGCGCACGGCGTCGTCGTCCAGCTTCTTGGTCTGGTGGGTGGGGTTCAGCGCTTCGCCGGCCGAGCCCATGCCGTAGCCCTTGACGGTCTTGGCCAGGATCACGGTGGGCATGCCCTTGGTGTTCACCGCCTGGTGGTAGGCGGCGTAGACCTTGTGCGGATCGTGGCCGCCGCGGTTCAGGCGCCAGATGTCGTCGTCGGACAGGCCGGCGACCATGGCCGCGGTCTCCGGGTACTTGCCGAAGAAGTTGGCGCGGGTATAGGCGCCGCCGAAGGCCTTGCAGTTCTGGTACTCGCCGTCGACGGTTTCCATCATCAGCTTCTTGAGGACGCCGTTGGTGTCCTTGGCCAGCAGGGCGTCCCAGTAGCCGCCCCACAGCAGCTTGATGACGTTCCAGCCGCCGCCGCGGAACACGCCTTCCAGCTCCTGGATGATCTTGCCGTTGCCGCGCACCGGGCCGTCCAGGCGCTGCAGGTTGCAGTTGACCACGAAGATCAGGTTGTCCAGGCCTTCGCGGCCGGCCAGGGCGATGGCGCCCAGGGTCTCGGGCTCGTCGCTCTCGCCGTCGCCGATGAAGCACCACACCTTGCGGTCGGACTTCTCGATCAGGCCGCGGTGCTCCAGGTACTTCATGAACTGCGCCTGGTAGATGGCGCTGAGCGGGCCCAGGCCCATCGACACGGTGGGGGTCTGCCAGAAGTCCGGCATCAGCCACGGGTGCGGATAGGAGGAGATGCCCTGCCCGTCCACTTCCATGCGGAAGTTGTTGAGCTGGTCTTCGCTGATGCGGCCTTCCAGGAAGGCGCGGGCGTAGATGCCGGGGGAGCTGTGGCCCTGGATGTACAGCAGGTCGCCGGGGTGCTTGTCCGAGGGCGCGCGCCAGAAGTGGTTGAAGCCCACGTCGTACAGGGTGGCGCTGGAGGCGAAGGAGGCGATGTGGCCGCCCAGGTCGCCCGGCTTGCGGTTGGCGCGGACCACGGTGGCCATGGCGTTCCAGCGGATGATCGAGCGGATCTTCCACTCGATGGCCGCGTCGCCCGGGCTCTTGGCCTCGTTGGCGGGGGCGATGGTGTTGACGTACTCGGTGGTCGGCGAGAACGGCAGGTAGGCGCCGGAACGACGGGTCAGTTCGACCATGTCCTCCAGCAGCTGATGCGCGCGCTCGGGGCCTGCGACATCGATGACGGCCTTGAGCGATTCGATCCACTCCTGGGTCTCAGTGGGGTTCGGATCGTTCTGCAGCACCTCGTTCAACCAGTTCATAACGCTCCCGTAGGTCGCACGCACGCGCGCGATGGCATGTGTTTTCTCGAAGCCTGCAAGTGTAGCGCAACCGCTTCCAAGGACCTCGTACGCCAGCGTATGGAACGGACTGTCACATTGGCCCGGGACACGCGGCGGGACAGCCGCCGCGGCCGCTGTGCCGGGCGGCCGCGGCTGCGCTTATGATCGGGCTCCAGGCCCCCGTGGAGCGCCGCCATCGCCGTCGCCTCGTCAGCGCAGGAGCCTTCCGCGGTCGCCTGGCGGCACAGCCTGCGCACGCGGCTGCTGTTGTGGGGCAGCCTGCTGCAGGTGGCGCTGCTGCTGGGCCTGGCCCTGCTGTTCTACCTGGGTGCGCGCGAGGTGATGGTGCGCAACGCGCGCGAGGAGGTGGCCGGGCTGACCCAGCAGACCGCGCGCAGCCTGGACGCCACGCTGGGCTCGGTGCAGGTGAGCGGGCGCACCCTGGCCGCCGCCGCGGCGGGGCTGGGCCGGCAGCCGTTCAACCTGCGCAATCTGCTGCAGGCCACGCTGCAGGGCGACCCGGACATCGCCGGGGCCTTGCTGGTGATCGAGCCAGGCGCGCTGAAGGACGACGGCCGCGGTTTCGCCTGGCACCTGCGGCGCACCGCTACCGGGGTGCTGGAACAGCCGGTGGAGGCGCTGGGCTTCGACGCGCGCAGCATGCCCTGGTACCGGCGCACGCTGGCCGCGCCGGCGCCGTGGTGGTCCGAGCCGTACAGCGACGCCAGCACCGGCGGCGCGTTTCTGACCACCTACAACCTGCCGCTGCGCCTGCCCGGCGACGGGCCGCAGGCGCCGGCGATCGGCATGGTGAGCGTGGACGTGCCACTGCAGCGACTGCAGGCCATCGTCGCCGAACTGCCGGCCAACAGCGGGCTGCAGCCGATGCTGCTGTCGCCGGACGGGCTGTTCGTGCTGCATCCGGACCCGGCGCTGCGCTTCCGCCGCACCCTGGAGGCACACGTGGCGCGGGCGCGGCCGGACCTGTCGCCGCTGGCGCAGGCGGCCGACACGCACACCGCGGTGCGGTTCGAGCACACCGCGCCGGACGGCACCCGCTACCTCACGCAGAGCGCGGCGGTGGGCGACACCGGCTGGACCTTCGCGCTGAGCGTGTCGGAGGACTACATTCTGGCCGGGCTGGACCGCATCGTGCTGTGGGGCGCGCTGGCCGGCGCCGCCGCGCTGGCGCTGTGGCTGTGGCTGCTGCACCGCTACACGGTGCGGCTGGTGCGGCCGATCGAGGACCTGACCGACTCGGCGCTGCACTTCAGCCAGGGCGCGTTCGACTACCCGCTGCGTCATGTCGAACGCGCGGACGAAGTGGGGGTGATGGCGCGCGCCTTCGACAGCGCGCGCGGCTCGATCAAGCGCCAGCTGGACGAGATCGCCACGCTGGCGCAGGCGCGGCAGCGCATGCAGAGCGAGCTGTCGATCGCGCGCGACATCCAGTTGGCGATGCTGCCGGTCGGGCGCACCTTCGACAGCGCCCATAAGCATCTGGAGACCTATGCGCTGCTGGAACCGGCGGAGATGGTGGGCGGCGACTTCTACCAGTTCTTCGAGACCGAGCCGGGGCTGCTGTGGTTCGTGGTCGGCGACGTGTCCGACAAGGGCGTGCCGGCGGCGCTGTTCATGGCGCGGGCGATGACGGTGCTGGAGATCGCCGCGCGCCGGCACACGCGCCCGGACGCGATCCTGATCGCGGCCTCGCAGCGTCTGGTGGAAGGCAACGAGCCGTGCATGTTCGCCACCGTGCTGTGCGGGCTGATCGACGTGCACAGCGGCGACTACTGGCTGTCCAGCGCCGGCCACGAGCCGCCGTTGCTGCTCGGCGCCGACGGCCGCGCGGAATTGCTGCCACTGGAGTCCGGCCCGCCGCTGGGGCTGGAGCCGCAATCGCGCTACCCGGTGGTGCATGGGCGCCTGGCCGCCGGCGCCACCCTGCTCAGCTACACCGACGGCATTACCGAGGCCATGGATGCGCAGGACCGGCCCTACGGCGAGGCGCGGCTGCTGGCGGCGCTGCAGCCGGGCGCCGACGCGCAGGCGCAGTGCGCCGCGGTGCTGGCCGACGTGCAGGCGTTCACCGCACCGGCACCGCAGTCCGACGACATTACGCTCCTGGCGATCCGGCTGCGCCAGGATCCGGCACGGGAGGCGACGCGATGATGCTGCGATGGCAGATGGAACCGGCAATCGACGCACTGGCGCAGTTGAGCGACAGCGTGGAGGCGGCGCTACGGCGCCACGGCGTGAGCGGCGAGCAGGTCAGCCGCACCCGGCTGATCGTCGAGGAACTGGCGTGCAATACCCTCGAACACGGCCACCTGCGCCGTGAGCCGCTGCCGGTGGACGTGATCCTGCATCTGCTGCACGACGCGCTGGTGCTGGAGTTCCACGACAGCGGCCCGGCCTTCGACCCGCGCGACGCGCCGGTGCCGGACCTGGACGCGGACATCGCCGAACGCCCGATCGGCGGCCTCGGCCTGCACCTGGTGCAGCAACTGGCCGATCGCCTGGACTACCACCACGACGCCGGCCGTAATGTGGTGCGCATCGTGTTGCTGCAACCTGCCGATCCCCCTCTTCAGGAGTCGCCCGCATGACCACGTTGAGCCTGCAGATCGACCCGGCGCAGGACAAGCGCCAACGCCTCACCCTGAGCGGGCGCCTGGACACGCACACCTATCAGGCCCTGGACGAGGCGCTGGCGCCGCTGCTGGCCACGCCGCTCACCACCCTGGTGCTGGACCTGTCGCACCTGGACTACATCAGCAGCGCGGGCATCCGCTCGATCTTCAAGGCGCGCAAGGTGCTGGCCGCGCGCGACGGGCGGGTGCTGGTGGTGAACCCGCAACCGCAGATCCGCAAGGTGTTCGATGTGGTCAAGGCGGTGCCGTTGAACGAGATCTTTACCTCGGTGCAGGAACTGGACGAGTACCTGGACGAGATGCAGCGGCGGGTGTTGGCCGATGGCGCAACGCGTCGGGACTGAAGTCCCTCCCACAGTGCACCCAGCGAGCGCGCTGCAAGGCTCTCTTTTGACGCACGTCGACTGCCATGCCGCTGCGATGCGCGACGCGGCGTGCCTGCCGACGGCGCAATGCGTCGGGACTGAAGTCCCTTCCACAGTGTGCCCGGCGAGCGCGCTGCAAGACCCTCTTTCGACACAAGCGGCCCAGGCCGCGACCGGAGTTGCCGTACAGCGCGTCATGGCTAAGCCACTTCCACAGGGATGGACTGGGCATCTCTTGTGGGAGGGACTTCAGTCCCGACGAGGGAGGGTGTCAGTCGGCTTCCGGCTTCCCTTTTCGCGACTGCATGACCAGCTGACTCTCAAAAGGGCCACGGCTGGCCGATGCAACTTGGACAGCTCATCCCCGCAGAACTCCCAAGCACACCGAATGCACGCGCAGGACGCAAACGCGCGCTGCCGTCTTGACTGAACCAATCCCACCGCGCTCCAACGCCCGACCTGCCAAGCGCTTGCCGACCGCACAACTTCGATATATCTTTTCCGCACCCGATTCGACATATCGAAATGCCGCGACCCCACGCCCCCGGCCCGCACCCCGCGCACCGCCTGTTCGAGGACGACCGGGCCGGCCGCAGCCGTGGCGCACGCGGCCCCCGTCCGCTCGGCCACGGCGACCTGCGGCTGTTGCTGCTGGCGATGATCGAGACCCAGCCGCGCCACGGCTACGAGTTGATCCGCGCGGTCGCCGAGCTGTTCCATGGCCTGTACACGCCCAGCGCCGGCACGGTCTACCCCACCCTGGCGCAACTGGAAGCGCAGGGCCTGGTGCAGGCCGATGCCGACGCGACCCGCAAGCGCTATGCGATCACCGCGGCCGGCCAGGCCTTCGTGCGCACCGAGCGCGCGCAGGTGGACGCGGCGCTGCAGCGCACCCAGCACAGCGCGCGTGCGCTGGTGCGCGCCAACGTGCCGGCGCCGGTGCGCGAGGCGATGCGCCGCATCAAGCACGGCCTGCTGGCGCGGCACGGGCGCTGGGACCCGGACGAGATCGAGCGCGTCGCCGCGCTGTTGCATGCCGCCGCCGACGGCATGGATGGCAACACACCCTGATTCCCCTTCCAGCCAGCACGCGGACATTAGCGCTTTCGGCGTCCGCGTCGCCCGCCAACCCTCTCCCCCACTTCCGAGGATTCCCATGGCGACCCACGAACACCGCCTGCTGCGCCACCCGCTGCGCCTGCGTCATCTTCAGGTGCTGCGCACGCAACCACTGACCCCGCACATGCGCCGCATCGTCGTCGGCGGCCCCGAGCTGGACGGCTTCGTCAGCGCCGGGCCGGACGACCACGTCAAGCTGTTCTTCCCCAATCCCGAAGGCGCGTTCGTGCTGCCGACGATGACCGAGCACGGCCCGGTGTATCCGGCCGACGCACTGCCCTCGCCCGCCCGCGACTACACCCCGCGCCACTACGACGCCGACGCGCAGGAACTGACCCTGGACTTCGTGCTGCACGGCGACGGCCCGGCCTGCCGCTGGGCGGCGCAGGCCGACCCGGGCGATGCGCTGGTCGTCGGCGGGCCGCGCGGCTCGTTCGTGGCCGCCGACGACTTCGACGCTTATGTGCTGATCGGCGACGAGACCGCGCTGCCGGCGATCGGCCGCTGGCTGGAGACCCTGCGGGCCGACGCGGAAGTCGACGCGCTGATCGAGATCCCCGGCTACGCCGACCGGCAGGCGCTGGACTGCGACGCCGAGCTGCGCATCACCTGGCTGGAACGCAACGGCGTGGACGCGCGCAGCAGCCAGTTGCTGGAAGGCGCCCTGCGCGACTTCGACCCGCCCGAGGGCGACGCGTTCTACTGGATCGCCTGCGAATCGGCCCGCGCGCGGATGATGCGCAAGTTCGTCGAAGGCCACCTGGGCGTGCCTAAGGAGTGGATTCGTGCGACGGGGTATTGGAAGGCGGGCGGGGACGCGGCCGAAGACTGAAAGCCGCGTCGAAGAAAGCAAAAAGCACGCGCAATATGGCCGGCACGGAATACACGGCAATCCGTCGCAACAGCCCCTCTCCCACCGGGAGAGGGGTTGGGGTGAGGGTAAGGACGCGCCTGGCGCTTCGGGCGCATGCGAGGCTTCGCCGAGAACCATCGCGGTAAGGCCATCGCGGCTGAAGCCGCCCCTATGGTGCGTCTTTCGCGCGCAGTTTCATTGCACTGCACACAGCGAGGTCCCGAACATACAAACGCCCGCCGAATGGCGGGCGTTTGCGTTACGGCAGGCGGCAGCGCGAGAAGCGCCGCCGCGACCACAGGCGGCCTTACTTGGCCGCTGCCTGCAGCGCTTCGGTGGTGATGCGGATCTTCACCTCGTCGCTGACGTTCGGCACGTAGGCGCCCAGGCCGAAGTCGCTGCGCTTGACCGTGGTGGTGGCGTCGAAGCCCAGCGCCGGCACCTTCTTCATCGGGTGCGGACCGGCACCGTTGAGGGTCACCGCCAGCACCACCGGCTTGGTCGTGCCCTTGATGGTCAGGTCGCCGGCGACGGTCAGCTTGTTGCCGCCGGCCGAGGTCACCTTGGTGCTCTTGAAGGTGGCGGTCGGGAACTTGGCGGCGTCGAAGAAGTCGGCGCTCTTCAGGTGCTCGTCGAACTTGGCGGTGAAGCTGTTGAGGCCGGACAGCGGCAGGGTCACGTTGACGCTGGACTTGCTCACGTCCTGGGCGTTGTAGACCAGGGTGCCGTCGACGTCGCCGAAGTGCGCGGACGGGTTGGAGAAGCCGAAGTGGCTCCACTGCACCAGCACGTCGGTGTGGGCCGGGTCGAGCGTGTAGGTGCCGGAGACGCCCTTGGCGGCGGCAGCGGCGGCGGCCGGGGCGGCGAAGGCGCTGGTGGCCGGCTGGGCGACGACGACGGCCAGGGCCATGGCGAGCGGGAGCAGCAGTTTGCGGGTCTTGGTCATGGTGGAACTCCTTGGAGGGGTGATGGGACGAAACTGCGGCAGGCGCGGGCCTGCGGTGGGACACGAAAGCGGAACGCGCGCGCTCACTCGATGCGCGCGGCCTCGTCGAAACTCAGCCGCGGCAGGCGCGGGAACAGGCCGCTGGGATCGCCGTAGCCGAGGTTGACCAGGAAGTTGGATTTGATCGCAGTGCCCGCGAAGAACGCGGCATCGACCTTGGCGTTGTCGAAGCCGGACATGGGACCGGCATCCAGGCCCAGCGCACGCGCGGCCAGGATCAGGTAGGCGCCCTGCAGCGAGCCGTTGCGGAACGCGCCTTCGCTGCGGCCTTCGCGCGGGCCGTCGAACCAGCTCTTGGCGTCGGTGTGCGGGAACAGGTACGGCAGCTTCTCGTGGAAGTCTTCGTCGTGGGCCACGATCACCGTGACCGGCGCGGCCAGGGTCTTGGCCAGGTTGCCTTCGGACAGCGCCGGCTTGAGCTTTTCCTTGGCCTGCGGCGAGGTGACGAAGACGAAGCGCGCCGGGCTGCCGTTGGCCGCGGTCGGGCCCCACTTCACCAGGTCGTACAGGGCGCGCAGGGTGGCTTCGGCGACCGGCTTGTCCAGGAACGCGTTCTGGGTGCGCGCGGTGCGGAACAACTGGTCGAGGGCGGCGTCGTGCAAGGCGTCGGACATGGAGGAAGTTCCTTGATCGAGGGAAGCGCCAGGAGGCCGGTGGGGCCGTCCCGATGCGAGGCGGCCAGTGTAGAGTGGCACGATTGTCGCAACACCCGGCCGCGATGCAACGGATTACTACCAAACGTGAAACGATCGGACGCGACCTGGGCGATTAGCGATGGCCGCGCCGGCAACGCCCGCCAGGCCGAGGCACTGGCCGCCGCGTTGGCGCTTCCGGCCGCGGTACCGATCCAGGCGCAGGTGTTGCAGCCGCACATGCCGTGGCGCTGGTTGGCGCCACGCTGGCTGCCCGGCGCGCAGCATGCGTACGGCGCGACATTCGCCGCAGCAGTGCAGCAGCCGCCGCCGCTCGCCGTGGGCTGCGGCCGCCAGGCGGCACTGGCGACGCGGCTGCTGCGCACGCGCGGCAGCCAGGTGGTGCAGATCCTGGATCCGCGGCTGGACCCGCGACACTGGGACGTAGTGGTGGTGCCGGAACACGATCGCCTGCGCGGCCCCAATGTGCTGACCCTGCTCGGCAGCCTGCATCCGATCGACGATGCCTGGCTGGCGGCCGGGCGCACGGCGTTTCCTGCGTTGGGCGCATTGCCCTCGCCGCGCATCGGTCTGTTGGTGGGCGGCCCCTCCGGGCTGGCGCCGTGGAGCGCAGCACAGGCACAGGCCGCCTTCGCCGACATCGCCGCACAGTTGCGCGCGCACGGCGGCAGCCTCCTCGCCAGCGCATCGCGGCGCACGCCGCCTGCGGTGGCCGCGGCCTTGCGCCGCACGTTTGCCGACGTGCCGGGCATGGTGTGGTGCGGCGCGGACGACGGCGCCAATCCCTATGCCGGCCTGCTCGGCTGGGCCGAGCGTCTCGTGTGCACGCCGGACTCGGTGAACCTGCTATCCGAAGCCTGCGCCACGCGCGTGCCGGTGCAGGTACTGATGCCGGAGACGGCGCGTGGCCGCGCCCTGGATTTCCATCGTGCTTTGCAGGCGCGTGGACGCCTACTTCCGGCGCAAGATCCCGGCGACGCGTACGCCGCCGGCATCGCACCGCTGCGCGAAACCGCGCGGGTGGCCGCGCTGATCCGCGACCGCCTGGCGCTGGCCTGATCGGCCGCCGTGCCGGCGTCGCTGCCACGACACCGACACGGCAACCGGGCCCAACGCGTCACATCACGCTATGTCAGGGGTTGCTCGGCGAACGCGGCACGCCGGCCGGCGCCGCATCCAGCGCGCCGATCAGCAGCCGCACCACCGGCGTGCCCACGCCGACCGTGTAGTTGTACTTGCCCTTGATCGGCTGGTTGTTGTCGACCACGCCGTTGTAGCCGGGGATGCCGCGATGCAGCGCCTCCGGCCCATTGGCGGCCAGGCGGTACAGGTAATCGTTGAGATTGCCCTGGCGGCCCTGCTTCTCCACCAGCAGCGCGACCGCGCTGGCGAATTCCGGCGCGGCGACGCTGGTGCCGATCATCGCCGAGATGCCGCCCTTGAAGTAGGTGGCCACCGAGCTGTCGCCCTCACGGCACGGCTGCGTCGCAATCCCCGGGCAGCCGCCGACCAGCATGCCGATGTCCGGCAGCGCGCGCATGGACGTGCGCGTCCCGCCGAGTGCACGCAACTGATAGGCCGGACGCTGGAACAGGGTGCTGACGCCGCCGCCGGCGCCCCAGTAGCCGCCGGCCAGGTTCGCGCCGACGCCGTAGTAGTCCGCGGTCTCCAGCGGATCGCCGTAGGCGCTTTCGCTCTTGTAGCCGGATTCCAGGCTGCCCTTCTTGTACGCAGTGAGCAGGTTGCCGCCGCCGACCGCGGTCACGTGCGGGCTGGCTGCGGGGTGTTCGACGCCGGCGACGAAGTGGCCGTCCTTGTGGTCGACCGCGTACTGCGTATCCGCGCAGTCCAGGCCGGCGTTGTCGCCGCTGGAGGCGACGAAGGTGATGCCCTGCGCGTTGCCCTGCTTGAACACCGCATCGTAGGGGCGCAGCAGCGAGGTGAAATCCTTGCCGCCGTTGTAGGCCGCGGTGTAGTACAGCTCGCAGACGCCGAACGAGGAACTGACCACGTCGGCCTGGTTGTCCTGCACGATCTGCCGGTAGCCGGCCAGCACCGAGGCGTCGCTCAGGTCCGGGATCACGTACAGCAGCACGTGCGCACCCGGCGCGCCGCCGAGCGCCATCTGCACGTCGAGCGCGGCCTCGCCGCCTGCGGCGTCGTTGCCGTCCTGCAGGCCGGGCTTGGCGCCGGCCACGTAGTGGCGCGCGTACAGGGTCGGGTCGGCGTGGTTGGCGGCGTAGCGGCTGAAGTTTTCGTGGTCGAACATCGCCTTGATGTCCGAATCCAGCACGTCGCTGCTGATCAGGATGGCGATGGTGCTGCCGGTGCCGTCGAGCCGGCGCTGCTGCCCGGCCGCGCCGGTGGTGGCCTGGTAGGACGGGTAGCCGTAGGCCTGCTTGAGATCGTTGTACCAGTAGGTGGTACCGCCGGCGCCGTAGCGGTTGGCGGGATTCTTGGTGGCCGCGCGCTGCCAGTTGACGTGCATCGCCGGCGCGCCGCGGGTCAGGCCGGTCACCGTCGCCCCGGTGTCGCGCAGCGCAGCCGGCAACTGCAACGGCGCGGCCGCGGCGAGGCGAGCCTGGGTCCCCTGCTGCACCTCGGCGGTCAACGGCACCGCGAACAGCCGCTCGACGTTGTCCGCGCTCGCGCTGACATGCAGGGTGGCGCCCTGCTCGACGACGTTCATGTGCGCGGCCTGCAACGCGGCGCGCACCTGCGCGATCTGCGCCGGTGCCGGCGCGAAGCGGCGCTGGAACTCGGCCGGCGTCAGCCAGTGGTGGTACTGCGGCGAGACCGGATCCTGGATGTCGGCCAGCAGGGCGTCCAACCCCGCCTGGTCGCGCAAGGGCAGGTGCACGTCGAAGGTGACCGGCGCGCTGCGCAGGGTGGCGGTCATCGCCGCGATGGAGGCGTCGGGCGCGGCATTGGCGGTGCCGAGCGCGCACAGCAGGGAAGCGGACAACACGGCAGCCAGCAAGGGCCGACGGCGGATGCGATCAAGCATGGGCGTCTCTCCGGGGGTAGAGCGAGTGAGACGAGGCCGTGGCGGCCTCGCGGTGGGAAATCGATGGTCCCTCTCTGCACAGGAGAAGGATCGGGGCGAAGGTGCGGCGTGCGACGTGCGCGCGTGGTGCGTTGCTGCGAGGCTGCGCCCGACCCTCATCCGCCCCTGCGGGGCACCTTCTCCCGAGGGGAGAAGGGAGAAGCCGTAGCCCCTCTCCCATCGGGAGAGGGGTTGGGGTGAGGGGACGGAGGGCGTA
>NZ_NKUH01000076.1:0-13070 GCF_009192895.1 Xanthomonas sp. LMG 12460
CCGCCCCCTTCCCGCCTGCGGCAAACGCTGCAGACCCAGATCCGCCCATCGCCCCGCCGACATCCGTCGGTGCTAGTGTAGCCGGCTGACGCTCGCTCCCGACCCGCGATGACCAAGCCCGCTGCGCTCACCGAAGGCCCGATCGGCCGCCAGTTGCTGCTGTTCTCGCTGCCGATCCTGGCCGGCAACATCGCGCAATCGCTCAACGGCTCGGTCAATGCCGTGTGGATCGGCCGCTATCTCGGCGAAGCGGCGCTCACCGCCGCGGCCAACGCCAACAGCATCATGTTCTTCCTGATCGGCTCGGTGTTCGGCATCGGCATGGCCGCCACCATCCTGATCGGCCAGGCGATGGGCCGCAGCGACGTGGCCCAGGCGCGGCGGGTGATGGGCACCAGCGCCACCTTCTTCATCGGCATCTCGGTGCTGATCGCCGCCAGCGGCTGGTGGCTGGCGCGGCACCTGCTGGCGGCGATGGGCACGCCGGCGGCGTCGCTGCCGCTGGCCGAGGCCTATCTGCGGGTGATCTTCCTGGCGATGCCGCTGCTCTACACCTTCGCGTTCCTGTCGGCGGCGCTGCGCGGCACCGGCGATTCGCGCACGCCGTTCCGCTTCCTGCTGCTGTCGGTGGCGTTGGACATCGGCTTCAACCCGCTGCTGCTGTTCGGGCTGGGGCCGTTCCCCAAGCTGGGCATCGCCGGGGCGGCCTGGGCCACGCTGATCGCGCAGGCGGTGTCGCTGACCGGGTTGCTGCTGTACCTGCGCCACAAGCGCCACGTGCTGTGGCTGGGCCGCCGCGACGCGCGGCTGTTCCGGCTCGACCTGCCGATCCTGCGCGCGTTGATCGTCAAGGGCGTGCCGATGGGCCTGCAGATGGTGCTGATCTCGCTGGCGATGATCGTGATGATCGCCCTGGTCAACGGCTACGGCACCGACACGTCCGCGGCCTACGGCGCAGCGCTGCAGTTGTGGGCCTATCTGCAGATGCCGGCGATGGCGATCGGCGCGGCCTGCTCGTCGATGGCCGCGCAGAACGTCGGCGCGCAGCGCTGGGACCGCGTCGCGGCGACTGCGCGCAAGGGCGTGCTGTTCAACTTTTTGCTGACCGGCGCACTGATCGCGCCGCTGATCCTGTTCGACCGCTGGACCCTGGCGCTGTTCCTGCCGCCGCACAGTGCGGCGCTGGAGATCGCGCGCCACCTCAATCACATCGCGGTGTTGTCGTTCCTGTTCTTCGGGGTGACCTTCGTGATCTCCGGCGTGGTCCGCGCGACCGGCGCGGTGATCCCGCCGCTGCTGATCCTGGCGCTCTCGCTCTGGGGCATCCGCGTGCCGTTCGCGCAGTTGCTGCAGCCGCAGCTGGGCGTGGATGCGGTATGGTGGAGCTTTCCGACCAGCGCCACCTGCGCGATGCTGCTGTCGCTCGCGTATTACCGCTGGGGCAACTGGCGCACCGCGCGGATGCTGGCGCCGTCGCGGCCGGAGACCGTGGCGCATCCGGCGGAAGTGCCGGTGCAGCCGCCGGCACCGGTCGCCGACGTGGCGGTGGCGCAGGATCCGGCGCGCTGAGCGCTGCGCTCGCGTCGCGATCCACAGGCGCCCTTGCCTGTGCGGGAGTCGACTGTCATGCAGCCGCAGCGATCGAAGCCCAAAGCCGTCCGACACCGTCACGCGTCGGGACTGAAGTCCCTCCCACAAGGGCGCCAGCCCTGCCCTTGTGGGGAAGCGACTGACGCTATCCCTACAACGGCCAGACCCCACAACGCGGGCCTGATGGCGCCGCCTCCACGATGTGCAACACACGCTGCCACAAACGCAAACGGCCGCCCGAAGGCGGCCGTTGCGGCAGCGACCGAGGGTCGCCGGAAGATTACTCGGCCTTGGCGGCGGCAGCAGCGGCCTGGCGCGCGACCTTGGCCTGCGCAGCGGCGGCCAGATCTTCCTTGATGCGGGCGGCCTTGCCTTCCAGGCCACGCAGGTAGTACAGCTTGCCGGCGCGGACCTTGCCGCGGCGCTTCACTTCGACCGAGTCGATGGTGGCGCTGTGGGTCTGGAACACGCGCTCGACGCCGTAGCCGTGCGAGATCTTGCGCACGGTGAACGAGGAGTTCAGGCCGGCGTTCTTGGTGCCGATCACCACGCCTTCGTAGGCCTGCACGCGCTCGCGGTTGCCTTCCTTCACCTTGACGTTGACGACGACGGTGTCGCCCTGGTTGAACTCCGGCAGCTTGCGCTGGATCTGGGCGGCTTCGAAGTCGGCCAGGATGGTCTTGTTGAGCTTGCTCATGGTGGGCACCGCTTGTGTCTGGTGAGGTGGTCCGGCAGTCGCCGCACGGCGATTGCGCGATATCGGATGGGCCAAGCACGGAACGCACTGGCCGGAAAGCCGGGCATTTTAACCCAGCCCGGCGGCAATGGCTAGGGCTTGGATGGATTTTCCTGTTCGGCGGCCTGCGCCGCCTCCCGCTCCTGGCGGAATTCCTGCAGCAGGCGCCGGTCGGCCGCGCTCAGCGCCGTCTCGTCCAGCAGTTCCGGACGCCGCAGCCAGGTCCGCCCCAGCGCCTGCATGCGCCGCCAGCGCGCGATCGCGGCGTGGTTGCCGGAACGCAGCACCGCCGGCACCTCACCCAGCGCGTGTTCGCGCGGATGGGTGTAGTGCGGGCAGTCGAGCAGGCCGTCCGGGCCCTCGAAACTGTCCTGGGCCGCGGATTCGGCGTCGTTCAGCGCCCCCTCCTGCAGCCGGGTGACCGCGTCCACCAGCACCGCCGCGGCCAGTTCGCCGCCGGACAGCACGTAGTCGCCGATCGAGATTTCCTCGTCCACCGCGGCGGCGACAAAACGCTCGTCCACGCCCTCGTAGCGCCCGCACAGCAGCAGCAGCCGCGGCAGCGCGGCCAGTTCGCGGGCCTTGGCCTGGGTCAGCGGCCGGCCTTGCGGGCTCAGGTAGATCAGCGGCGCCGGCTGCGGATCGGCCGCGCGCACCGCCTGCAGGCAGGCCTGCAGCGGCTCGATCATCATCACCATGCCCGGGCCGCCGCCGAACGGGCGGTCGTCGACCTTGCGGTAGCCGCCGCTGGCGTAGTCGCGCGGGTTCCAACCGTGCAGGTCCAGCAGCGCGCGCTCCTGCGCCCGCCCGACCACGCCGAACCCGGCGCACTGGGCGACGAACTCGGGGAACAGGCTGATGACGTCGATGCGCATGAGGCTGGGAATGGGGAGCCGGGAATGGGGAATGGGAAAGGCAAACGCCAAAGCGGCCGCATGGCCGCTTCGCTCAGAACTCGGGGTCCCAGTCGACCACGACCAGGTTGGCCTCGAAATCCACCGACTTGATGTAGTCCGGCTGCACGAACGGCACCAGCCGTTCGCGGTCGCCGCGCACCACCAGCACGTCGTTGGCGCCGGTGGAGAACAGGTGCGACACCTGCCCCAGCGCCACGCCGTCGACGGTGCGCACGTCCAGGCCCTCCAGGTCCACCCAGTAGTACTCGTCCGGGCGCGGCGGCGGCAGGCTGCTGCGCGCCACGTAGATCTCGGTGCCGCGCAGGGCCTCGACCGCGTCGCGGTCGGTGACCTCGGGCAGCGTGGCGATCAGGTACTTGCCGGACTCGCGGCCGCGCACGCCGCTGAGGCTGCTCTCGCTGCCGTCGGGCTTGCGCACGATCCAGGGCTGATAACGAAACATGGCGAGGCGCGGCTCGGTCCAGGACTCGAGCTTGGCCTCGCCACGGATGCCGAACGCGCCGAGGACCCGACCGAGCAGGATGCGGCGCTGGCTGTCTTTCATTGGGGCAAACGCGAGGGCCGCGCGCTGGGCGCGGCCCGCGGAATCAGGCCGCGGCGGCCTGGTTCTTGGTGGCTTCCTTGTACAGGTTGCGCACCTTGTCGGTCAGCTGCGCGCCATTGGACACCCAATGGTCGACGCGGGCCAGGTCCAGCACCACGCGCGGCTCGGCGCCCTGGGCGACCGGGTTGTAGTAACCGACGCGTTCGATGTTGCGGCCGTCGCGCGCGCTGCGCACGTCGGTGACGATGATGTGGTAGAAGGGGCGCTTCTTGGCGCCGCCACGGGTAAGGCGGATCTTGACCATGGTGAGTTTCCGGTGTTGCCCAGTCGCCAGGATGGCGCGGTGAACCGACGATTATAGCGGCCGGCCCCGGCTCTGCCAAGTCTGGGCCGTGGCCTGCGGCCGCGGGATTGGGGATTCGAGATTGGGGATTCGCCAGGAGCGGCAGCCATGCCACGATGGCCGTCCACGGAGTGCTCAGATCGCCTGCCAGGGCTGGGTGTGCAACGCCGCCTCCAGCATGGCCAATAGATCCGCGGCCGGGCGCAGCGTGCGACCGTCCACTGCCGCCACCGCCTGCTGGCCGCGGGCATTGCAGGTGAAGGCGGCCACCTCCGGCCCGAGTTCGTGGAGCGACAGCGGCCGCACCTCCTGCGCCACGCCCAGCGCGGCGAGCCCGGCCTGCAGCAGCCGTTCCTGGGTGCCGCGCAGCGCTGGTGCCTGCGGCCAGTGCAGACAGGCGCCGTCCCACAGTCCCAGGTTCCAGGTCGGCCCTTCGGCCACCTGCCCCTGCGCGTCGACGAACAGCGCGTCGTCGCTGCCGGCCTGCAGCGCAAGGCGGCGCTGGTGGAAGGCGCCGAAGGTGCCGACGTGCTTGATGTGGGGCGTCTCCCGGGCAAATACGCCACTGCGCAGCCGCAGCGGCGCCGCCTCGGCCTGTGCCGGTGGCGCCAGTGACACCAGCAGCTCCACAGCGCAATCGGCATCGGCCCGGCGCAACGTGAATGCCGGCGAGAACACGGTGACGCGGAGCGAGGCGTCGCCAGTGCCGAAGGCGGCCAGCGCCGCGCGTAGCTCGGCGCGCACGCGCTCATGCGGCAAGGCACTCCCGAACAGCGCCGCATTGGCCTGCTGCAACCGCTGCAGATGCAGCTCGAACCCACGCACGGCGCCATTGCGCACCTGCATGGTGCTGAAGTGCCCGTAGTTCACCAGCGCGGCGGCGGCCAGCAGCTCGGCGCCGGCAGGCTGCCCGTGGTGGAAGACCTGCGATGTCACAGCAGGGCCTGCGCCTGCGACCACCAGCGTTCAACCAACGTCGCGGCGGGCTCGGCCGGCGCCATCCAGGCCGACTGCCCGGCCCAGGCCTGCATCGCCGCCAGGCGGCCGGCGCGCTGTGCGGCCTGGCGCATCGACGCAGTCAGACCACGCTGCACCGGGTACGGCCGCGGCGGCGGCGCCTCCGCGGCAGCGGCGGCGCGCACGTAGTCGGTGGCCAGCGCGCGGCCCAGGCGGCCGGAAAAGGCGCGGGTCAACGTGGTCTGCTCGGGTTCGGCCTGGGCCAGCGCATCCGCCCAGGCCGGTGCCAGCGCCGCCTCCGGGGTGCGCAGCAGGGCGGTGCCGATCTGCACCGCGCTCGCGCCCAGGGTCAAAGCGGCGGCGATGCCACGGCCGTCGCCGATGCCACCGGCGGCGATCACCGGGATCTGCAACTGGTCGACCAGCCGCGGCAGCAGCGCGAACAGCCCGGTCAACTGCCGCTCGGCGCTGCCGGCCTCGAAGGCGCCGCGATGGCCGCCGGCCTCCGCCCCCTGCGCGACCACCGCATCGGCACCGGCGGCCTGCGCGGCCAGAGCCTCGTCCAAGGTGGTGGCGCAGGCGAACCAGGCGATCCCGGCCTGCTGCAGGCGCTGCACCTGGTCCGGCCGGAACAGGCCCATGATCGACGAGGCCACTGCCGGCCGCGCCGCGAGCAGGGCCTCGAACTGGGCATCGAAATCGGCGGGCGCCGCATCGCCGGCGGCGGCGTCGACCGGCGGTCCCCAGGCCGCGAGAAAGGCACGCACCTCGGCCTCGGCGGCAGCATCGCGCGCGGGCGATGGATCCGGCACCCACAGGTTGACCTGCGCCGGCCCGCCGCCGGCGGCGCGGAACGCGTCCATCCACGCCACGATGTCCTGCGGCGCCGACAGCACCGCGCCCATCGCCCCCATGCCGCCGGCCGTGGCGACCGCGGCCGACAGCGGCACCGGGCAGGCACCGGCCATCGGGCTGAGCAAGATCGGCAGGCGCAGGCCGAAGCGCTGCCGAAAGGCGTCCACGCGCGCCAGGCGCTGCATCATGCGTGCTCCGCGATTCCAGGAACGGCCATGGTAGCCGCGCCGCCTTCCGGCCGCCGTGCCAGAGATGCGAGGACGCTCACGGCAGCGGCACCGGCAAACATTGCCGGTCCCGATCGCCGACCCACACCTGCTGCAGGGAAAAGGCGCGGAGCCGCGACGGGCGATGCACGAAGGCACCCCACAGCCGCAGATCGACGAACGTCTCGACAGCACGATCGCGCCACGCCGCCGAACCGGACAGCCGCAGCTCCAGGCAATACAGCCCATCGACCGGACACACCACCTCCACGCACGTCGGCGTCGCCGCGGACGGACGCAAGGCCATCAGCTGCGGCCCGTGCAACAGCGCGAACAGCCCCAGTTCGCCGTCGGTCGGACGGCTGCCGCCGGGCACCGGCAGTGGCTGACCGAACAGGCCGGATGTCCACACCGCCTCCAGCACCAGGACGTCGCCCTGGCTCAGTTGCAGAAAGTGACGATGCACGACCACGTCATCCGCGGGATCCGCCACCGCGGTGTCCGGCGCTCCATGCACGTCCCAGGCCCGCTCGGCGCCGGCGAACAGCAACGCGGCCGCGGCCGGCACGCGCGCCACGCAACGCGGCGGCAACTGCGCCAGCGGCCACGCGTCACGCGCTGATGCCTCGGCAACGGCGAGGCTGCCATCGGGGCGCTGCGCATACGCCAGCGGCGTGCCGCGCAGCGGCTGCACCGGCAGCGCCAGCCGCTCCGGTTCCGGCACGCGCCGCCACAGCGCCACCGTGCCGGGCACCTGCAGCTCGGCCTGGCCGATACCGATCGAGTACACGCCGGTGCGCACGATCGGCACGACGCACTCGGCATCGGCCGCCACGTCCAGCCACTGCGCATGGGTCGCGCCCGGTGCCAGCAGGTCGCAGCGCCACTGCGCGGGGCCGTCAGCGGCGGGATGGAAGGCGAGCACCAGCGCATCGCCGGCGGACAGCACCAGCTCGGAGGTGGTGCAGATGCCCTGGCGCGGGAAGCGCTCCTCCGGGAACGGGACGATGTCCTCGAGATGGCGGCGCCATTGGCGCGGACCGGACGGCCGCGCACGCATCGCCGCAGGTGGGATGACGGGCTGCGCTGGCGGCGGCAACCGCGCCGGCGCAGGCGTGACGCCGGCCTCGCCAATGGCGGGGCCCAGGGAAGCCGCCGCGGTACTGCCGGCCGTGCGTCGCGCCATCGCGCGATCGATCGCTGCGGCGACCAGCACCACCAGCACCCAGTACACCAGCGTGGCCGGCAGCACCGCCCAGCCGGAGGCCGAGTGCAGCGCCAGGGCCAGCGCCAGGGCCAGGCGCAGCACGCGCGTGCCGACGGACACGCTCACCGCACGCGCCGTGGCCGCGGGCTCAGCGGAACGGCAGGCCGCCGCGGCCGCCCATGCCGCCGAGCATGCCCTTCATGCCGCGCATCAGACCCTTCATGCCGCCGCCGGCCATCTTGCTCATCATCTTTTCCATCTGCTGATACTGCTTCATCAGCTTGTTGACGTCGGCCGGCTGGGTACCGGAGCCGCGGGCGATGCGCGCGCGGCGCGAGCCGTTGAGCAGCCCCGGGTTGCGCCGCTCCTTCTTGGTCATCGAGCCGATGATAGCGATCATCCGCGGCACGTCCTTGTTACCGGCGACCTGCTGCTTCAGATGGTCGGGGATCTGGCCCATGCCCGGCAGCTTGTCCATCAGCCCGGACAAACCGCCCATGTTCTGCATCTGCTCGAGCTGGTCGCGCATGTCGTTGAGGTCGAACTTCTTGCCCTTGGCGACCTTCTCGGCCAGCTTCTGCGCCTTGTCCTTGTCGACCTGGTGCTCGACCTGCTCGACCAGCGACAGCACGTCGCCCATGTCGAGGATGCGGCTGGCCAGGCGGTCGGGGTGGAACACGTCCAGGCCGTCGGGCTTCTCGCCGACGCCGATGAACTTGATCGGCTTGCCGGTGATGTAGCGCACGCTCAGCGCCGCGCCGCCGCGGGCGTCGCCGTCGGTCTTGGTCAGCACCACGCCGGTCAGCGGCAGCGCCTCGCTGAACGCCTTGGCGGTGTTGGCCGCGTCCTGGCCGGTCATCGCGTCGACCACGAACAGGGTCTCGACCGGGGCGATCGCCGCGTGCAGCGCCTTGATCTCCTCCATCATCGCCGCGTCGATGGCCAGGCGGCCGGCGGTATCCACCAGCAGCACGTCGACGAAGGACTTGCGCGCGTCGGCGATGGCGGCGCGGACGATGTCCACCGGCTTCTGCGAGGCCTCGGACGGGAAGAACAGCACCCCGACCTGCTCGGCCAGGGTCTTGAGCTGCTCGATCGCGGCCGGGCGGTACACGTCGGCCGACACCACCATCACCTTCTTCTTGCGCTTTTCCTTCAGGTGCTTGGCCAGCTTGCCGACCGTGGTGGTCTTGCCCGCGCCCTGCAGGCCGGCCATCAGCACGATCGCCGGCGCCGGCACGTTGAGGTTGAGGTCGCTGGCGGCCGAGCCCATCACCGCGGTCAGCTCGTCGCGCACGACCTTGATCAGCGCCTGGCCCGGGGTCAGGCTCTTGAGCACTTCCTGGCCGACCGCGCGCACCTTGATGCGTTCGATCAGCGCCTGCACCACCGGCAGGGCGACGTCGGCCTCGAGCAGCGCGATGCGCACTTCGCGGGTGGCTTCGCGGATGTTCTCCTCGGTCAGGCGACCGCGGCCGCGCAGGCGCTGCATGGTGCCGGAGAGGCGTTGGGTGAGGGATTCGAACATGCGGGCGGGTCGCGGACGGGAAACGGCCGTCGATTATAGCCGGGCGCGCCGGCGATCCCCGGCGGCGCCGTCACGGCGGCTGGCCCGATATGCGAAACTGGCGCGATGCTCATCACCGTCCTCGCCGCCCTGCTGTACCTGGCCGCCACCGGCCTGCTGATCGCCGCGGTGGTGCGCGACCGGGTGGACCGCAGCCGCGCCTGGCTGTGGCCGGCACTGCCGGCGGTGGCCCTGCATGCGGGCTATCACGTGCAGGTGGCCCTGCACACCGCCGGTGGCCCGGACATGCACTTCTTCGCCGCGCTGTCGCTGGTCAGCCTGGGCATGGCGCTGATGACCGCGCTGGTCGGCGCCAGCGGGCGCATGGCCGCGCTGGGCGTGGTGGTGTTCCCGCTGTCGGCGGCGCTGCTGCTGGCCTACCACGGCTACGGCCACGAGCCCGCGCCGGTGCTGGACTGGCGGCTGCAGTTGCACGCCTGGCTGGCGCTGCTGGCCTACGCCACGCTGGGCATCGCCGCCCTGCTGGCGGTGATGCTGTGGCTGCAGGAACGCGCGCTGCGACGCCGCGACTTCCATCCCTGGCTGCGCGCGTTGCCGCCGCTGACCGCGCTGGAAACGCTGCTGTTCCGCACCATCGTGGTCGGCTTCATCCTGCTGACCCTGACCCTGCTGACCGGGGTGCTGTTCGTGCAGGATTTCCTGGCGCAGCGGCTGGTGCACAAGACCGTGCTCAGCGTGCTGTCGTGGATCGTGTTCGGCGCGCTGCTGTTCGGCCGCTGGCGCTACGGCTGGCGTGGGGTCAAGGCGGTGCACTGGACCCTGGCGGCAATGGTGCTCCTGCTGCTGTCGTTCTTCGGCAGCAAGTTCGTGATCGAACTGGTGCTGGGGCACGCGCAGTAGCGGCCCGTCTTCCCGTAGAAGCGGCTTCAGCCGCGACGGGTGACACCGGGAAAGGCCCGGTCGCGGCTTCAGACACGCCTGCGACGTCCCACGCCTCAACCGCCGCCCTGCTCCGCCAACGCCGCCTCCACCGCCGCCCAGTCGGCGCCGCGGCCGACCTCGGCGAAGCGATAGTCGATGCGGTGCCGATAGACCTGGCCGGGACGCAGGATGCAATCGGGAAAGCCCGGCTGGTTCGGCGCGTCCGGATAGCCCTGCGGCTCCAGGCAGATACCGCGGCCCAGCGCCGGATGCTGCCGGTCCAGGCCCTGGCCTTCATAGAGTTGCACCGCCGGCATCGGACTGACGATGCGCATGGCCACGCCGCTGTGCGGCGAATACAGCAGCGCGGTGCAATCGTGGCCCTCGGCCAGCACCAGGCAGTGGTCGTAGCCGGCGCTGAGCGAGAGCTGCGGATCGGCGGCGATGTCCTTGTCGGCGATGGCACGCGCCTGGCGGAAATCGAACGGCGTAGCGGCCACCGTGGCGATCTCGCCGCGCGGCAGCAGCGCCGCGTCGCGCACCGGCAGGTAACGGTCGGCCGGCACCCGCAGCCACTGCGCCGCGGCCGGCACCGCGGCATCGCCGGCCAGGTTGAAATAGGGATGGTGGGTGAGATTGAGCGGGGTCGGCGCATCGGTCTGCGCGACGAACTCGACGCTCAGGCAACGGTCTTCGACGCGGTAGGTCGCCTCCACCGACAGGTTGCCCGGATAGCCCTCCTCGCCGGCCGGCGAGTCGTAGCGCAACTGCAGCATGCGCTCGTTCTGCGCCGACACCGTCCACACCCGGCGGCCGAAGCCCAGCGCGCCGCCGTGCAGATGGTTGGCGCCCTCGTTGGCGGTGACCGCGTAGTGCCGGCCATCGACGGTGAAGGCCGACCCGGCGATGCGGTTGCCGAAGCGGCCCACCAGCACGCCCAGGTAGGCCGGGTCCTGCAGGTAGTCCTGCAGCGTCGGCAGCCCCAGCACAAGCTCGGTCTCGCCATGCGCGCCGTGCAGGCGCAGGCTACGCAGCAGGCCGCCATAGGTCAGCACTTCGGCACGCAGGCCGTCGCCGCTGTCCAGGACCATGCGCTGGATGGCGGTACCGTCGGGAAGATGACCGAAAAGCGAGGACATGCAGGAGCCTTGGAAGTCGGTGCGCATGCGCGGGGTCCGCAGCATAACCAGCGATGGCGCGACACGGCCATCGCCCCGGGAGCGCCGACAGCGCGCTGTGCGATACCGCGCACGTTCTGGGAACACACCGCATGCGGCGCCGTGCCGCGCATTGCAATTCCGATATGGCGGCGTCGAATTTGGGCATTGGTTCGCCCTCCACGTGTCTTCTATGCTCGGGAGCGGGGCACACCGGGGACAGGCGCGGAAGCGATCGTGCCGGGGGGTGCGCGCCCCGAATGCGGCAGCGCCTGGGCTTCATGGCCAAGGCCGCGCGCCGGCCGTCACTCCCACGCGACGCTGGCGACGGCGCCGCCCTACCCGACAAGGAGCTCCCGATGCGTTCGCCCCGTTTCCTGCAGCAGCGTGCGGCACACTGGCGGCGGCTGCCGCTGATCGCCGCGACGCTCGGCCTGGCACTGGCCGCCACACTGGCGCAGGCCGCCGACGTCGAGGTGCGCGGCACGCTGCGTGCCGACCGCCCTGGCGCCGCGGTGTCGCGCCACCTGTTCGGGCAGTTCGCCGAGCATCTGGGCAACGGCATCTACGGCGGCGTCTGGGTCGGCCCGGACTCGAAGATCCCCAACACCCGCGGCTACCGCAACGACGTGGTCGCCGCGCTGAAGGCGCTGGATGTCCCCGACATCCGCTGGCCCGGCGGCTGCTTCGCCGACGAATACCACTGGCGCGACGGCATCGGTCCGCGCAACCAGCGCCCGACCAGCGTCAACACCCACTGGGGCGGCGTGGAGGAACCCAACAGCTTCGGCACCCACGAGTTCATGGACCTCACCGAACTGCTCGGCACGCAGGCGTACGTGGCCGGCAACGTCGGCGACGCGGCGCCGGACGAGATGGCGCAGTGGGTGGAATACATGACCGCGCCCACGCGCTCGACCCTGGCAGAACAGCGCCGCCGCAACGGCCGCCAGGCCCCGTGGAAGGTGCCGTTCTTCGGCGTCGGCAACGAGCTGTGGGGCTGCGGCGGCAACATGCGCGCCGAATACGCCGCCGACGTGTTCCGCCGCTACCAGACCTTCGTTAAGGCACCGGCCGACCAGAAGATCCTCAAGATCGCGCCCGGCCCGAACGAAGATGACTACCACTGGACCGAGGTGATGATGCGCGAGGCCAGCAAGTTCATGGACGGCCTGAGCCTGCACTACTACACCGTGCCCGGCGGCTGGCCGCCGCGCGCCTCCTCCACCAGCTTCGACGAGGCAGCGTGGATCGAAACGCTGTCGCGCACGCTGCGGATGGACGAGCTGATCAGCAAGCACAGCGCGATCATGGACAAGTACGACCCGGACAGGAAGGTCGCCCTGGTGGTCGACGAATGGGGCACCTGGTACAAGGGCCTGCCCGACGTGAACCCGGGCTTCCTGCACCAGCAGAACACCTTGCGCGATGCGCTGGTGGCGTCGCTCAACCTGGACATCTTCGCCCAGCATGCCGACCGCGTGCGCATGGCCAACATCGCGCAGATGGTCAACGTGCTGCAGGCGATGATCCTCACCGACGGCGACAGGATGCTGCTGACGCCGACCTACCACGTCTTCATGCTGTACAAGCCGTACCAGGACGCGACCGCGCTGCCGCTGCAGATCAGCACGCCCGACTACCGGCATGCCGGCTATACGGTGCCGGCGGTGCACGGCTCGGCGGTGCGGGCCAAGGACGGGCACGTGTACGTGGCGCTGACCAATCTGGACCCGAACCGCAGCGCCGACGTTACGGTGCAGGTCGACGGCGTGCAGACGCGCGGCGTCGATGGGCAGATCCTGACCGCACCGACCATCGACGCGCTCAACACCTTCGCCCAGCCGCAGGCGGTGCGCCCGGCCGCCTTCGCCGGCGCGCGCGTGCAAGGCGACACGTTGCAGGTGGCGCTGCCGGCCAAGGCGATCGTGATGCTGAAGCTGCAGTAGCCCCAGGCCCTTGCCGCGCTCCTAGCCCCTCTCCCCCCCGGGAGAGGGGTTGGGGTGAGGGTCGGCCCGCGCAGCGCAGCCACTCCTCGCCAATTCCAAAAAGGGATTTGGACTGCTATGCGGCGCGCCGCGCTGCGCGCCTAGGCTGTATCGACATTCA
>NZ_NKUH01000077.1:2500-5326 GCF_009192895.1 Xanthomonas sp. LMG 12460
CGAGCGAACGGGGACTAGCCCTTAAGCTGGTATGGTTTTAGAAAAACAACCTGGAAAGGTTGGCCATAGAAGGTGATAGCCCTGTATTTGAAAGGGCCATACCAGTGAAGACGAGTAGGGCGGGGCACGTGAAACCCTGTCTGAACATGGGGGGACCATCCTCCAAGGCTAAATACTCCTGACCGACCGATAGTGAACCAGTACCGTGAGGGAAAGGCGAAAAGAACCCCGGAGAGGGGAGTGAAATAGATCCTGAAACCGTGTGCGTACAAGCAGTAGGAGCTCGCAAGAGTGACTGCGTACCTTTTGTATAATGGGTCAGCGACTTACTGTTCGTGGCAAGCTTAACCGTATAGGGGAGGCGAAGGGAAACCGAGTCTGATAAGGGCGCATAGTCGCGGGCAGTAGACCCGAAACCGGGTGATCTAGTCATGCCCAGGGTGAAGGTCAGGTAACACTGACTGGAGGCCCGAACCCACTCCCGTTGCAAAGGTAGGGGATGAGGTGTGATTAGGAGTGAAAAGCTAATCGAACCCGGAGATAGCTGGTTCTCCTCGAAAGCTATTTAGGTAGCGCCTCATATGTATCCTCTCGGGGGTAGAGCACTGTTATGGCTAGGGGGTCATCGCGACTTACCAAACCATTGCAAACTCCGAATACCGAGACGGACTGTATGGGAGACACACGGCGGGTGCTAACGTCCGTCGTGAAAAGGGAAACAACCCAGACCCACAGCTAAGGTCCCAAATTCACTGCTAAGTGGAAAACGATGTGGAAAGGCATAGACAGCCAGGAGGTTGGCTTAGAAGCAGCCACCCTTTAAAGAAAGCGTAATAGCTCACTGGTCGAGTCGGTCTGCGCGGAAGATTTAACGGGGCTAAGCAGTGAACCGAAGCTTGGGGTGCATCGCGATAAGCGATGCGCGGTAGAGGAGCGTTCCGTAAGCCTGCGAAGGTAGATTGAGAAGTCTGCTGGAGGTATCGGAAGTGCGAATGCTGACATGAGTAACGACAATGCGGGTGAAAAACCCGCACGCCGAAAGCCCAAGGTTTCCTTGCGCAACGTTAATCGGCGCAGGGTGAGTCGGCCCCTAAGGCGAGGGCGAAAGCCGTAGTCGATGGGAAGCAGGTTAATATTCCTGCACCTCGCGTAAGTGCGATGGAGGGACGGAGAAGGTTAGGTGTACCGGGCGTTGGTTGTCCCGGGGAAAGGCGGTAGGTTTGGATCTTTGGCAAATCCGGGATCCTTTAAGACCGAGCACCGAGACGAGTCTTTTAGACGAAGTCACTGATACCACGCTTCCAGGAAAAGCTCCTAAGCTTCAGCTTACGCAGACCGTACCGTAAACCGACACAGGTGGGTAGGATGAGAATTCTCAGGCGCTTGAGAGAACTCGGGTGAAGGAACTAGGCAACATGGCACCGTAACTTCGGGAGAAGGTGCACCCTTTTTGGTGGCTCGTGCGAGCTATAGCTGAAGAGGGTCGCAGAAACCAGGCCGCTGCGACTGTTTATCAAAAACACAGCACTCTGCAAACACGAAAGTGGACGTATAGGGTGTGACGCCTGCCCGGTGCTGGAAGGTTAATTGATGGGGTCAGCCGCAAGGCGAAGCTCTTGATCGAAGCCCCAGTAAACGGCGGCCGTAACTATAACGGTCCTAAGGTAGCGAAATTCCTTGTCGGGTAAGTTCCGACCTGCACGAATGGCGTAACGACAGCGGCGCTGTCTCCACCCGAGACTCAGTGAAATTGAAATCGCTGTGAAGATGCAGCGTTCCCGTGGCAAGACGGAAAGACCCCGTGAACCTTTACTATAGCTTTACACTGAACGTTGAGTTCGTCTGTGTAGGATAGGTGGGAGGCTATGAAACTGTGGCGCTAGCTGCAGTGGAGCCATCCTTGAAATACCACCCTGTCGTGCTTGACGTTCTAACCTAGGTCCGTAATCCGGATCGGGGACCGTGTATGGTGGGTAGTTTGACTGGGGCGGTCTCCTCCTAAAGAGTAACGGAGGAGCACGAAGGTACGCTCAGCGCGGTCGGACATCGCGCACTGTGTGCAAAGGCATAAGCGTGCTTGACTGCAAGATCGACGGATCAAGCAGGTACGAAAGTAGGTCTTAGTGATCCGGTGGTTCTGTATGGAAGGGCCATCGCTCAACGGATAAAAGGTACTCCGGGGATAACAGGCTGATACCGCCCAAGAGTTCATATCGACGGCGGTGTTTGGCACCTCGATGTCGGCTCATCACATCCTGGGGCTGTAGTCGGTCCCAAGGGTATGGCTGTTCGCCATTTAAAGTGGTACGCGAGCTGGGTTCAGAACGTCGTGAGACAGTTCGGTCCCTATCTGCCATGGGCGTTGGAGATTTGAGAGGGGCTGCTCCTAGTACGAGAGGACCGGAGTGGACGAACCTCTGGTGTTCCGGTTGTCACGCCAGTGGCATTGCCGGGTAGCTATGTTCGGAAGCGATAACCGCTGAAAGCATCTAAGCGGGAAGCGCGCCTCAAGATGAGATCTCCCGGGACACAAGTCCCCTAAAGGAACCATGTAGACTACGTGGTTGATAGGTCAGGTGTGTAAGTGCAGCAATGCATTGAGCTAACTGATACTAATGATCCGTGCGGCTTGACCATATAACCTCAAGATGCTTCCTCATAAGCATCCCTTAGCGCGACACACGTCGATCGCTCTCACTCGCTCGCTACATCACACCCCATGAGAGGCTGGCGCCCTGCCGTCCTCGGTCCAACAACCGAGAACTCGCACGCGGCGACACTCCAACCGTCTCCCTGGTGAAATTAGCGCTGTGGAACCACCCGATC
>NZ_NKUH01000078.1:0-50445 GCF_009192895.1 Xanthomonas sp. LMG 12460
GGGAGAGGGGTTGGGGGTGAGGGTACGGCGCGAAGCGTCCCGCCGAACCAAGACCACGAGGCTTCGCCCTCCCCTCATCCGCCCCTGCTGGCACCTCCTCCCGACGGGACAAGCGGAACACTCAGCGCACGGCCACCGCGCGGCGCTGCCGCTTGTCCGCGTACATCTCCGCATCGGCGCGTTCGAGAAGTTCCTCCAGCGCCTCCGCGTCCAGATCCCGGCGGTGGCACAGGGCAAGGCCGAAGCTGGCCGACAGTGCGGTTGCGAATCCGTCGTCGTCGCCGGGCTTGGCAAGCGCACCGCGCAACGCGTCGATCAGCCCCTGCGCCCTCTCCGGCGTGGTCAGCGGCAGGTAGAGCGCGAACTCGTCCCCGCCCCGGCGCCCCAGCAACTGGCCCGGTCGCAGGCAACGCCGACAGCGCTTGACGAAGGCGCGCAGGGCCGCATCCCCGGCGGCGTGTCCGAACTGGTCGTTGATCGCCTTGAGGTTGTCCATGTCGGCGACGATCACCGCCAGCGGACGTGGGTCCTGCGCGGCCACTTGCAGATCGTTGAGCACCTGCTCCAGGAATCCGGTCCGCGACAGCGCCGCGGTCACCGGATCGCGCACCAGCGCATGGCGCAGCCGCGTGTTGTCGGCATAGAGCCCGGGGACGGCCAGGCCGAAGTAGCTGTTCGCCGCCAGGCTGATCATGGCGAACTGCAGCGCGAGCGCCTGCGCCTCGAGCCGCAGCAACGGCGTGGCCACGGCGATCAGCAGGCTGAAGGCCGCGATCGCCACCAGCGCCTGCAGCATTCCGTGGGTATGCACGATCCACAACTGGATCACCACCACCACGAACAGCGCGAACACCACGGCCGGCTGCCGCGGCAACGCCGCCGCCAGCGCCATCACCGCCAGGGTGACGCCGAGCAGCAACGCGAGCTTGACCAGGTAAGCAGAGACGCTTCCGGCCGGCGCGACCATCCCCGACAGGCGCGGGATACCCGGCTGCGGCACGATCTGCAGCCACTCGGCCAGGCGCAGCACCCCGACGATCGCCAGCGGGCCGAGCGCCAGCAGGCCGGCGTAGTCGCCGATCGCCCACGGGATCAACTGCGCCAGCATGCTCGGCAAGTCGATGGCGCCGGTGACGGCCAGCCCCGCGCCGCCCAGGCAGGCAGACAGCAGCGACGCCACGCCGCCCCCCAGGATGAAGCAGGTAACCACACGTGGCAGGCTGCTCGAGGACACCCCGCGGCCGACCAGGCGCAGCAGCCAGGCCAGCCCGCCCCAGACGCAGAACTGCTGGGCGGTGAACAACAGCGCGTATCCCAGCACCGCCCGACCGGGGACCACGGGGTGGCCGCTGGTGCGATAGAAGCTGAGTAGCGTGGCCAGCACGCAGGCGCTGGCGATCGCCGGCGCACCGCGCCAGCCCAGCACCATGAACGTGGCCAGCGTCACCGCCACCGGCGGGAACCACAGGCTCGCATGCGGCTGATAACCCAGGACCCGCGCCAACTCGAAGACCGCCAGCCATGCCACCACCAGTACCGCCGACAGCGCCAGCAGCGCGCCGGGACGGCGCGGCGCCGCGACGCGCGTACCAAACGGCGCCTCGGCGTCCCGGCCTGTCATCCATCCGACTCCGCACGGCCACGGCCGATCGCCGAACCGGGGCCGACGAAGGCGGTGACCGAGCCGTCGTCGCTGCCGCCCACCACCACGGTGGCACCGCTGTTCAGACGGATCGGCCAGCTCATGTTGTCCGTGCCATAGGACCAAAGCGCCGTGCCATCGACCGCGTTCCAGAGGGTGAACCCGCCGGGCGTCCCGTCGGGATGGCCATCGGCCAGCCCCAGCCACTGCCCGTCCGGGTCGAACGCCAGGTCGTTGGGCGAGTGCGCGCTGTGCGCGGTCCACTGCGGCGTCGCGGCGGTACCGGCATCGGCGTACACGGCGACGACGCCACCGCCCTTGAGATTGCCGGCGATCGCGGCCTTGTTGCCGGCGCGATCGCAGGCCACCCCGTAGATGGTGGTGGCGCCCTCGGGCACCGTCTCGGTCCAGGCCGGCCCAGGCGTTTTCTGGAACGCCGCCACGTCGAACGCATACAGCGTGCCGTCGCTGGCGCCGGCATAGGCGCGACGGCCATCGCCCGACAGCGCCGCGGCATGGACGCGGGCCTGCTTGGGCAACTGCCAACGCGTCAGCGTCCCCGGCTGTCCCGCTGCGATCGAGAACAGGATGATCTCGCCCTGTGCGCTGGCCACCAGTCCGATCGTGCCATCGGCGGCGAGGCCGGTGGCGATGACGCTGTCAGCGCTGTCGCCGGTGCCGCCGACGCTCAGCGCGATGCACACGGGCGCACCGAAGGACGCATCGCCCTCGCGGCAGAACAGATAGCCCTGCTCGGCACCGGCCAGCAACGTGCGCCCACGCGCATCCAGCGCCACCATGTTGCCGCGGACGGGGAGCGCATGGGACAGCAGCTCCTTTCCGCCCGGGACCGCCCAGGCACTGATGAAGCCCGCATACGGTTGTTGGCTCTTCCAGCCGCAACTGGCCACGGTGCTCCCGTCCGCTGCCACGTCGACCCAGTACACGCCCTGCCAACCTTGGAATTCCTGCGTCAGCAGGCGGTTGCCGGCGCGATCCCACGCATAGGTGCCGAAGCACCCCTGCTGGTCGTCGCCCACATCGCTGCGCGTGGCCGCGGGTGCGATGCGTTCGAATATCTTGCGTTGCTCGAGCGGCACCGCATCCAGCCCAGGAACCTGCGACAGCCCGCCGTACTGGTGGAAAAAGGTGCCGGCGACGATGACATTGCCATCGTCTGAGACCGCCACGGAATTGATGTAGTAGCCGGCATGCGGCTGTGTCGACCAAAGCACCTCGGGCACGTCGTTCATGGCGGCTTCCTTCTCTTCGGCTGAGCAGTCCGCGATGGATCTCGGCGGACAGTTGACTGAAAACACGACACCCGTGGACGCAACTGAAGCAGCCGCTACGACGTGGCCCCCCTCACCGCATCCCGCGCCCCACCCTGCGCTCGCCTGCCAAGCCGGCTCAGCGCACCTCGGCGATCTCGACCCCGTCCAGGCCCTGCGCCAGGGTGCGCGCGTCGCCGCCCTGCGCCAGCTTGATGCGCAGGCGCACCTCGTTCTGCGAATCGGCGTGGCGCAGCGCATCCTCGTAGCTGATCTCGCCGGCCTGGTACAGCTCGAACAGGCTCTGGTCGAAGGTCTTCATGCCCAGGTTGGTGGACTCCTTCATCACGTCCTTGAGCTTGTGGATCTCGCCCTCGCGGATGTAGTCCTGCACCAGCGGCGTGCCGAGCATGATCTCCATGGCCACGCGGCGGCCCTTGCCGTCCGGGGTCGGGATCAGCTGCTGCGCGACCACGCCGCGCAGGTTCAGCGACAGGTCCATCAGCAGCTGGCTGCGGCGGTCCTCGGGGAAGAAGTTGATGACGCGGTCCATCGCCTGGTTGGCGTTGTTGGCGTGCAGGGTGCACAGCACCAGGTGGCCGGTCTCGGCGAAGGAGATGGCGTGGTCCATGCCCTCGCGGGTGCGCACCTCGCCGATCATGATCACGTCCGGCGCCTGGCGCAGGGTGTTCTTCAGCGCGTTCTCCCAGCTGTCGGTGTCGATGCCGACCTCGCGCTGGGTGATGATGCAGCCCTCGTGCTTGTGCACGAACTCGATCGGGTCCTCGATGGTGATGATATGCCCGGTGGAATTCTGGTTGCGGTAGCCGATCATCGCCGCCAGCGAGGTCGACTTGCCGGTGCCGGTGGCACCGACGAAGATGATGATGCCGCGCTTGGTCATCGCCAGGGTCTTGATCACCGGCGGCAGGTTCAACTCGTCCACGCTGGGAATGCGCGTCTCGATCCGGCGCAGCACCATGCCGACTTGGTTGCGCTGGTAGAAGCAGCTGACGCGGAAGCGCCCCACACCGGCCACGCCGATGGCGAAGTTGCACTCGTGGGTCTTCTCGAACTCCTCGCGCTGCGCCGGCGTCATCACGTTCAGCACCAGGTCGCGGCTCTGCTGCGGGGTCAGCGGCGTCTGCGTGATCGGGGTGATCTTGCCGTGCACCTTGATCGCCGGCGGCATGCCCGAGGTGATGAACAGGTCCGACGCCTTCTGGTGCGCCATCAGTTTCAGGAAGGAGGTGAAGTCGATGGTGCTCATGGTCGGCTCCTTCGGAGCTGAGAATCGGGAATGGAGAATCGGGAATCGCAGCAGCGGGCATCCGGAAGCGGGAAGGATGGGGCGGTTGCTCTTCCCATTCCCGATTCCCTATTCCCGATTCCCGGCCTCACTCGAACAACCGCTTGTCCTTGGCGTACTCGCGAGCCTGGTTGCGGGTGATCAGGCTGCGCTTGACCAGGTCCTGCAGGTGCTGGTCCAGGGTCTGCATGCCGTTCTGCTGGCCGGTCTGGATCGCCGAGTACATCTGCGCGACCTTGTCCTCGCGGATCAGGTTGCGGATGGCGGGGGTGCCGACCATGATTTCCCAGGCCGCGGTGCGGCCGCCGCCGACCTTCTTCAGCAGCGCCTGCGAGATCACCGCGCGCAGCGACTCGGACAGCATCGAGCGCACCATCGGCTTCTCGCCGGCGGGGAACACGTCGATGATGCGGTCGATGGTCTTGGCCGCCGAGCTGGTGTGCAGGGTGCCGAACACCAAGTGGCCGGTTTCCGCCGCGGTCAGCGCCAGGCGGATGGTTTCCAGGTCGCGCAACTCGCCGACCAGGATGATGTCCGGGTCTTCGCGCAACGCCGAGCGCAGCGCCTCGTTGAAGCCGTGGGTGTCGCGGTGCACCTCGCGCTGGTTGATCAGGCACTTCTGCGAGGTGTGCACGAATTCGATCGGATCCTCGACGGTGAGGATGTGGCCGTATTCGTTCTTGTTGATGTAGTCGATCATGCCGGCGAGCGTGGTCGACTTGCCCGAGCCGGTCGGCCCGGTGACCAGGATCAGGCCCTGCGGCTGGTCGATCAGCTGGCGGAAGATCGGCGGGCAGCCCAGGTCTTCCAGGGTCAGCACTTCCGAGGGAATGGTACGGAACACCGCGCCGGCGCCGCGGTTCTGGTTGAACGCGTTGACGCGGAAGCGCGCCAGGCTGGGAATCTCGAAGGAGAAGTCGACCTCGAGGAATTCCTCGTAGTCGCGGCGCTGCTTGTCCGACATGATGTCGTAGACAAGCGCGTGCACCTGCTTGTGGTCCAGCGCCGGAATGTTGATGCGGCGGACGTCGCCATCGACCCGGATCATCGGCGGCAGGCCCGCGGACAGGTGCAGGTCGGACGCCTTGTTCTTGACCGAGAACGCCAATAGTTCAGCGATATCCATACGCTGCTTTTCCCCTTGGGCTGCGACTGGAAGGATGATTCCCCGGCCGGCAGTATAGCGCCCTTCCCTTTGCCGGAACGCCGCCGTGCCCCTCTCTCCGCTGCAACAGATTCGCCTGGACATGGACCGCGCCGCCGACGCCGCGGGGCGCCCGCACGCGCAGTTGCTGGCGGTGTCCAAGACCCAGCCGGCCGAGGCCGTGGCGGCGCTGGCCGCGCAGGGGCAGCGCGCCTTCGGCGAGAACTACGTGCAGGAAGCGGCGGCCAAGATCGACGCGCTGGCCGCGGCCGGATTGGAATGGCATCTGATCGGCCACCTGCAGTCGAACAAGGCCGAACAGGCGGCGACGCTGTTCGACTGGGTGCAGACCGTGGACCGGCCCAAGCTGGTCGCCGCCCTGGCCAAGGGCCGCGCGGCAGCACCCGAACGCGCGCCGCTGAACGTGCTGATCCAGGTCAACATCGACGACGAGGCCAGCAAGCATGGTTGCCAGCCCGACGCCGTGGACGTCCTGGCCGCGGCCATCGCCGCGCAGCCGGCGCTGATGCTGCGCGGGCTGATGGCCATTCCCGCGCCGTGGCCGGAGGCCGAACGCCGCATCGACGCGTTCGCGCGCATGCACGCCCTGTTCGCGCGGCTGCGCACCGCCCACCCGCAGGTCGACACCTTGTCGATGGGCATGAGCGGCGACTTCGCCGACGCCATCGCCGCCGGCGCCACCATGGTGCGGGTCGGCACCGCCCTGTTCGGGGCGCGCGGTCCGCGCGCTTCCGGCTGAACCGGCTGCTGCCGCGCCGCATTACCGCAGTGCCCGTGACACCGTGATGATTTGTCTACGGCCGCTTCAAAATCGATTCACCAACATCGGAATTCTGTCGTAGGCGATCTTGTTGAAAACCATAGAATTTCGGGATAAATGAAAGGTTCGCGCCGACAGCGCTTCCTGAACCATGCGACACGGTTGCAAACCGTTAATTCAGTCACGTTTCAGACGCACGCGCTTCGCTTCCATGGCGGCCGACCGCGGGTACTCCGCAGTCCATTGCCGAATGCGCTCGGCTCGAACGAGGTCACAGATGCAAGCATCCACCCGATTGCTGTTCGCCTCCTGCGTCATTGGTCTGCTGCACGTCCCCGCGGCCATGGCCGCGCCGACGGCGACGCCGGCCTGGACCAACGAAGAAGCGATGATGTCGCCCGCGGAAGTCCAGGCACGCACCGCCTGGCGCGAAACCATGGCGCATCAACCGACGCCGGCGGAAGGCTGCTTCCATGCCAACTTCCCCGATACGCAGTGGCAAACGGACGTCTGCAAGACCCTGACCCGCCGCGTGCATCCGATCCCGCACAAGATCCTGTTCGGCGCCACCGAGACCACCGGCAACGGCTACGACTACGCGCTGCGTTCGAGCAGCCTGATCAGCAAGGTCGTGGGCAGCTTCCCGCAGGTGACCGGCGTGACCTCGGAGAAAGGCGTGGGCGTGGCCTCCTTCGGCGGCGGCGGCATCCTCGGCCCGAACGAGTACTCGCTGCAGATCAACTCCAACTACAACGCCACCACCAGCGTCTGCGGCGGCCGCTCCGGCTGCACCGTGTGGCAGCAGTTCGTCTACGCCACCGACTACGAGACCCAGGGCCAGGCCGCGGTGTTCATGCAGTACTGGCTGATCGGCTACGGCAGCAGCTGCCCGAGCGGCTGGATGAGCGGCGGCGGTTCGGACTGCTACCGCAACAGCAATGCGGTCAGCGCGCCGGACGTGCCGGCCACGCAACTGGCCAACCTCAAGCTGACCGGTTCGGCCACCGCCAACGGCAACGACACCATCACCTTCACCAACAACGGCACCGCCTACAGCGTCAGCGCCAGGGACAGCGTGGTCAAGCTGGCCACCGTGTGGAAGGACGCCGAGTTCAACGTGGTCGGCAACGCCGGCGGTTCCAGCGCCAACTTCAACTCCGGCTCGTCGATCACGGTGAAGGTGGCCGCCACCAACGGCTCCACCGCCGCCCCGACCTGCGCGGCCAATGCCGGCAGCACCGGCGAGACCAACAACCTCAACCTGGGCAGCTGCTCGACGGCCGGCGGCAGCACGCCGTCGATCACCTTCACCGAGTCCAACTGAGTCCGTCGCGCCGGTCCGCATGGCGGCCGGCGCGTTCTTCCGCAGCGTGACCCGGACTGCGCCGCACCGCAGCAACGCAGCGCGGCGCAGCCGCTACCATGGCGCTCCCTCTTTGCGACGGTGCGCACATGGCTTCTGCTTCCCCCGATTCCCAAGCGGCCGATATCGCCTTCATCGGCGGCGGCAACATGGCGCGCAGCCTGATCGCCGGGTTGGTCCGGCAGGGCGCCGATCCGCGCCGCATCCGTGTGGCCGAGCCGGTGGCGGCACTGCGCGAAGCCCTGGTCGCCGAGTACGCCGTCCACGCCGTCGCCTCCGCGGCCGAAGCCGCCGACGGCGCGGCGCTGTGGATGTTCGCGGTCAAGCCGCAAGTGCTGCGTGGGGTCTGCACCGAACTGGCCACGCTGGCGCTGGCGCAGCGGCCGCTGCTGGTGTCCATCGCCGCCGGCATCACCACCGCGCAACTGGACCGCTGGCTAGGCGATGGTCACGCCTTGGTCCGCGCGATGCCGAACACCCCGGCCCTGCTCGGCGCCGGCGTCACCGGCCTGTTCGCCAGCGCCGGCGTCGACGCCGGACAGCGCGCCCACGCCGAGCGCGTCTTGGCCGCCGCCGGGGTCACCGTGTGGGTCGAGGACGAGGCGCTGATCGATGCGGTCACCGCGGTCTCCGGCAGCGGACCCGCCTACGTGTTCCTGCTCGCCGAGGCGATGGAAGCGGCCGGCATCGCGCAGGGCCTGCCCGCCGACACCGCGCGTACCCTGACCCTGCAGACCGTGCTCGGCGCGGCGCGCATGCTCACCGAATCCGGCGAGGCGCCGAGCGAACTGCGCCGGCGGGTGACCTCGCCCAACGGCACCACCCAGGCCGCGATCGAGACCTTCCAGCGGGGCGGCTTCGAGGCGCTGACTGAAGCCGCGATCGCCGCGGCGGCGCAACGCGGCCGTGCCCTGTCCGCCGCCAACGACGACTGAGCGCGGCGGGCACCAGACGGGCACGGACGGTACTCGGCATCGGCATCGCCCCCCCGTACACTGCGACTCCTGCGCGCCGTCCGTATCCCCCCGGGCGACTGCGTAAGACCTGTTGTTCGCCACGCCAACCCGGAGAACGCCGATGCGTGTCCTGCCCGTTGCGCTGCTGTGCCTGGCCCTGGCCGCCTGCTCGGACCAGGACACCCCACGCCCGGCGACACTGCTCGCCGCCACCCCGGCGCAGGCCGATTTCGGCACGCTGCGCGTGCACTACAACGCCTTGCCCACCCTGGCGATGAGCGAAGACGTGGCGCGCCGCTACGGCATCGCCCGCGAGGCCGACACCGCGTTGGTGATGATCGCGCTGCGCACCCTGCATGGCGGCGAGGAAGCACCGGCGGTGGGCACGGTGGAGGCGGTGGCGACCGACCTCAGCGGCCAGCGCCAGCCGGTGGCGCTGCGCGCGGTCCGCACCGACGCCTACACCGACTACGTCGGCACCGTACGCAGCAGCGCCCACGACCAGTTGCGCTTCGTGGTGCAGGTGCGCAGCGCCGACGGCAGCGGCACGGTGCGCTTCACCCGTAATTTCTAGCCGGCGCCCACGCTGCGCAGGCAACACAAACCGCCGTAGCAGCGGCTCTTGTCCCCTGTTTGGGATCAGCCGCGACTGGCGTTACCGGGAATCCCCGGTCGCTGCTGCAACCGCGCCTACGGAAAGATCGATAGACCGACCGGCGCAGAGCGAGCGCAGTCAATTGCGGGAGGGACTTCAGTCCCGACGCGGTAGCGGTGGACGGGGCGGCTGAAGGCGCTCCTAAGGAAAGATAGACAGAACGACCGGCGCACAGCTTGTGCGGTCAAGTGTGGGAGGGACTTCAGTCCCGACGCGGTAGCGGTGGACCTGGCGGCATTGCCGCTTGTGTGCGCTCAGATGATGCGCCGGACACTGGATGCAGTCGGGACTGAAGTCCCTCCCACATCGTCTCGATCGCACATCGTGGCGCCGTCGCGTGTCGTAGCAGCGGCTCTTGCCCCCTGCTTGGGATCAGCCGCGACCTGGCGTTACCGGGAAAGCCCAGTAGCGGTTGAAGCCCCTCTTACGGAAGATCAACAGAACAACCAACGCACAGCTGGCGCGGTCAATTGTGGGAGGGACTTCAGTCCCGACGCGGTAGCGGTGGACGGGGCGACATTACACGCGGCGGCTGCGCGCACACGCAGCGCTCACTCCTCCGCCCAGCGCTGCGGACCATCGCCGTGCGCGGCCAGGGTGTCGGCCGGGTTGCTGAGCCGGCAGCGGCGCAGCGACAGGCAGCCGCAGCCGATGCAGTCGGTGAGCTGGTGGCGCAGGCGGGTCAGCTGCAGGATGCGTGCGTCCAGTTCCTCGCGCCACACCGCCGACATCCGTGCCCACTCGGCGCGGGTCGGGGTGCGCGCGTCGGGCAACTGCGCGAAGGCGGCCTTGACGCTGTCCAGCGGCACGCCGACGCGTTGCGCCACGCGGATCACCGCCAGCCGGCGCAGCACGTCGCGCGTGTAGCGGCGCTGGTTGCCGGCGGTACGCATGCTGCGGATCAGGCCCTTGCTCTCGTAGAAATGCAGCGCCGACACGGCCACACCGCTGCGCGCGGCGACCTGTCCGACGCTCAGTTCCTCCTGCATCGCTTGACCTCGAGTCCGGTTGAGGTTGCATGCTGCACGGGCTGCACGCGCCCACGCAAGTCGCCGCCGGCAGACGTCCACCCTTTTTCCCAGGTTCGCCGATGCAAGACCACGCCACCACCGCCGCTGCTCCACCCGCCCCTGCCGCTGCCGGCTCCGTGCTGGCGCCGGCCTACCGCGCCACCACCGTCGGCATGGTCGCGCTGGTGTCGCTGATCGCCTTCGAGGCGCTGGCGGTGGCCGCGGCGATGCCGACCGTGGCCCGCGAACTGGACGGCCTGCGGCTGTACGCGCTGGCCTTCGGCGGGACCCTGGCCACCAGCGTGATCGGCATGACCGTGGCCGGGCGCTGGAGCGACCTGCACGGGCCGGCGACGCCGCTATGGACCGGCCTGGCCTGCTTCGTCTGCGGGCTGCTGCTGGCCGGCTTCGCCCCGTCGATGGGATTCCTGCTGGCCGGCCGGCTGGTGCAGGGCCTGGGCGCCGGCGCGATCTCGGTAGTGCTGTACGTGCTGGTCGCGCGGCTGTATCCGCAGGCGATCCGCCCGCGCATGTTCGCCGCGTTCTCCGCCGGCTGGGTGGTGCCGTCGCTGATCGGCCCCAGCATCAGCGGGTTGATCGTCGAGCACGTCGGCTGGCGCTGGGTGTTCCTGGCGGTACCGCTGCTGGCGCTGCCGGCGGCGGCGCTGCTGTGGCCGGCGCTGCGGCGCCTGCCGCCCGCCGCGAGCGCGGACGGCGCCAGCGGTGCGGCGCGGCGGTGGTCGTTGGGCGCCGCGGCCGGCATCTGCCTGCTGTATGTGGGCGGCCAGCAGCGCGGGCTGTGGGCGGCGCTGCTGCTGCCGTCGGCGCTGGCGCTGTTGGCGCTGTGCACCTGGCGGCTGCTGCCGGCCGGCACCCTGCGCGCCGCGCGCGGCCTGCCCAGCGTGATCGCGCTGCGCGGCATCGCCGGCTCGGCGTTCTTCGGCTGCGAGGCGTTCCTGCCGCTGCTGCTGTCGCGCGAGCGCGGGCTGTCGCCGGTGTGGGCCGGCGTGGCGCTGAGCGCCGGCGCGCTGGGCTGGTTCGCCGGTTCCTGGTACCAGGGCCATTACGGCCGCGACGCCACCCGCCTGCGGCGGCTGCGGCTGGGCTGCACGCTGATGGCGCTGGGCATCGCGGCCACGGCGCTGGCGCTGCTGCCGGCAGTGCCGGCAGCGCTGGCGATCGGCGGCTGGACCGCGACCGGCCTGGGCATGGGCCTGATCTACCCGACCCTGGCGGTGCTGACCCTGACCCTGTCGCCGCCGGCGCGGCAGGGCCGTAACAGTTCGGCGCTGCAGTTGAGCGAGGCGATTGCGGTGGCGACCACGCTGGCGGTCGGCGGCTCGCTGTTCGCCGCGCTGCTGGCGTACTCGGCCAATGCGGCTTACCTGTCGACCTTCGCCGTCGCCGCGCTCATGGCCCTGCTCGGCCTGGGCATCGCCGGCCGTACCCAGCCGACGCCTGGCTAACGGAATCGTCGCGTCCGGCGCCCGCCGCGGCGTGGTGGCGCGCGCCACAAGCAGGATCGATGAAGAGGCGATCCGTTCGCGGGGCGATGCCGCGGCGACGCACGGACGTCGCGCCGGTTCGGCTCTTGGTCTGGAGGGCCCGCCCTAACGCGCGCCCACGCCCCTGGCCCAGGCCTGGATGATGTCGGCGATGGCGCGCACGCCGTCGGTGAGCGCGGCCGGCCCCGGCTGCAGGATCAGCGGCGACTTGATCTCGAACAGCTGCCCGTCGCGCACCGCCGGAATCGCCGACCAGCCCGGCCGCGCGGCGACGCGCTCGGGGCGGAAGCGCTTGCCGCACCAGGAGCCGAGGATGATGTCCGGCGCGCGCCGCACCACCTCGTCGCCGTTGGCCAGGATCCGCGCCTTGGCCAACGGCTGCACCGACAGCTCCGGGAACACGTCCTCGCCGCCGGCGATGCCCACCAGTTCGGCCACCCAGCGGATGCCGGTGATGATGGGCTCGTCCCATTCCTCCAGGTACACGCGCGGCCGACGCGGCAAGGTGGCGGCCTGCGCGGCGATGGCGTCGAGGCCGCGCTGCAACTCGTCGGCGTAGGCCTCGGCGCGCGGCCCGGCGCCGACCAGCGCGCCGAGCCGGCGGATGTAGTCGAGGATGCCGTCGACGCTGCGATGGTTGGCGATCCACACCTCCACGCCATGCCGTACCAGTTCGGCGGCGATGTCGGCCTGGATATCGGAGAAGCCGATGGCGAGGTCCGGCTGCAGCTTGAGGATCTCGCCGATCTTGGCGCTGGTGAAGGCGCTGACCTTGGGCTTGTCGCGGCGCGCCTGCGGCGGGCGCACGGTGAAGCCGCTGATGCCGACGATGCGCTGCTGCTCGCCGAGCGCGTACAGCGTCTCGGTCGGCTCTTCGGTCAGGCAGACGATGCGCTGCGGGCCCACGCTCAGTGCGCCTCGCCCGAGCACGCGCGCACCGCGGCGGCGGTGCCGCGGCAGGCGGGGCCGGCGCCGCTCACGGGAACAGCATCCGCTTGCTCCAATGGCCGGCGGCGTCGGCCTCGTAGCGCCAGCGCTCGTGCAGGCGGTACTTGGCGCCGTACCAGAACTCGAAACTGCGCGGCACCACGCGGAACCCGCCCCAGCCGTCCGGGCGCGGCACCTCGCGGCCCTCGAAGGTGGCCTCGGCCTTGGCCACGCGTTCCTCGAATTCCTCGCGCGAGGCCAAGGTGCGCGACTGCGCCGAGGCCCAGGCGCCGATCTGGCTCATGCGCGGGCGCGAGGCGAAATAGGCATCGGCCTCGGCCGCGGCGACCAGTTGCACCTCGCCGTCGATGCGCACCTGCACCCCGTCCTCGCGCATGCGCCGCCACAGGAACAGCAGCGAGGCCTGCGGATTGGCCTGCAGCTCGCGGCCCTTCTGGCTGTCCAGATGGGTGTAGAACACGAAGCCGCGCGCGTCGTAGGCCTTCAGCAGCACCACCCGCGACGACGGGCGCGCCTCCAGCGTGGCCGAGGACACGACCATGGCGTTGTATTCGGCCTCGTCGCTGGTGCGCGCCTCGGCGAACAGGTCGGCGAACGTGGACAGGGCTTCGGCGTAGAGATCGGGCATGGCGACAGGCACTCGGCGGACGATGCGCCATTGTCGCGCCATGCACCGCGCGACGCACGCTTCGCCGCGCGAGGCCCCGCGCGCCTGCGCGGCGCGCGGGGCGGCACCGGTGTCTGCTAGCATCGGCGGATGAATCCCGCCCCCAACCTGGTGCTGGTCGGCCCGATGGGCGCCGGCAAGAGCGTCATCGGTCGCCGCCTGGCCGAGCGCTTCGGCCTGGTCTTCGTCGACAGCGACCAGACCATCGTCGAGCGCACCGGTGCCAGCATCGCCTCGCTGTTCGAGCACGCCGGCGAAGCCGGTTTCCGCGAGCACGAGCGCGCGGTGCTGGAAAGCATCCTGAGCACGCCCGGCCACCTGATCTCCACCGGCGGCGGCGCCGTGCTCAATGCCGACAGCCGCCGCGAGATGCGCGAGCACGGCTTCGTGGTGTACCTGCGGGTGGGCGTGGCCGCGCAACTGCAGCGCCTGCACCGCGACCGCAGCCGCCCGCTGCTGCAGCGTGGCGACCGCGAGCAGGTGCTGCGCGACCTGCACGCGGTGCGCGAACCGCTGTACCGCGAGGTCGCCGACCTGATCCTGGACACCGACCACTTCACCCCGGCCGAGGCCACCGCGCAGCTGGTCGTGCGTCTGGCCGCGTCGTGGAAACTTCCGGAACCCACTGCATGACCGCAGCATCGCGCACGGTCCAGGTCGCTGGCGACCCGGCCTACACCATCCACATCGGCCCCGGCCTGCTCGACGACGGCGCCGCCCTCGCCGCGCACGCGCGCGGCCGCCACGTCCTGCTGCTCAGCGACAGCCAGGTGGCGCCGCTGTATGCGGCGCAGGTCCGCAGCGCGCTGTTGGCGGCACGCCCGGAACTGCAGATCGGCGACTTCGTGATCCCCGCCGGCGAGGCCTCCAAGACCCTGGACCACTTCGCCGCGGCGATCGCCGCGCTGGCCGCCCTGGGCGCCACCCGCGACGCCTGCGTGCTGGCGCTGGGCGGCGGCGTGGTCGGCGACCTGGCCGGCTTCGCCGCCGCCTGCTGGATGCGCGGCGTGGATTGCGTGCAACTGCCGACCACGCTGCTGGCGATGGTCGACTCCTCGGTCGGCGGCAAGACCGCGGTGGACATCCCGCAGGGCAAGAACCTGGTCGGCGCCTTCCATCCGCCGCGCGCGGTGCTGGCCGACATCGCCACGCTGCGCAGCCTGCCGCCGCGCGAACTGCGCGCCGGGCTGGCCGAGGTGATCAAGTACGGCGCCATCCGCGACCCGCTGTTCTTCGAATGGCTGCACGCCGAACGCCGCGCGCTGCTGGCCGGCGAGCCGGCGGCGCTGGCGCAGGCGATCGCGCGCAGCTGCGAACACAAGGCCGAGATCGTCGCCCGCGATCCGCTGGAAAAGGGCGAGCGCGCCCTGCTCAACCTCGGCCACACCTTCGGCCACGCCATCGAGACCGAACAGGGCTACGGCGCCCCGGACAACGCCAACCTCAACCACGGCGAAGCGGTGGCGGTAGGTATGGTGCTGGCCGCCGAGCTGTCGGCGCGACTGGGCATGGCCAGCGCGCAGGACACGGAGAAACTGCGCGCGCTGCTGCAGGACTTCGGCCTGCCGACCGCGCTGCCGGCCGGGCTGGCGCCCGAGGCGTTACTGGGACGCATGCGCCTGGACAAGAAGAACCTGGCCGGGCGTCTGCGGCTGGTGCTGTGGCGCGGCATCGGCCACGCCGAGATCGTCCCCGACGTGGACGAGGCCGAAGTGCTGGCGGTGCTGGCCACCGGCTGAGCGCGCAGGCCGCCGAGCGCGTGTCCGCGCGCGCCCGGCCACCCGCGACCGCCCCCCGCTCAGCGTGCCTGCCGCCACGCGCGCGGGCTCTGCCCCACCTGCGCCTTGAACACACGCGACACCGCGGCCTCGCTGCCGTAGCCCACCTCGTCGGCAAGCTGCTTCAGCGGCCGTCCTTCGCGCAGGCCGCGCTGCACCAGGGCGATGCGCCAGTCCTGCAGGTACTGGCCCGGGGTGCAGCCGAGGGTTTCGCGAAAACTGCGCGCGAACGCACTGCGCGACATGCCGGCACGCGCGGCCAGGCTCTCCAGTGTCCACGGCTGCGCGGGGGCGTCGTGGATGCCGATCAGCGCCAGCCGCAGCCGCGCGTCGGCCATGCCGGCGAGCATGCCGCCATCGGCCAGCCCCTGCTCCATCAGCTCGCGGATCACGTGCACCAGCACCACTTCGAACAACCGGTTCAACACCGCCTGGCGCCCGCAATGCTGCGCGAACGCTTCCTCGAACAGCAGGTGCAGCAGCGTCTCCCCCTGGCGCAGCGCGTCCAGCGGCAGGCAGATGCAGGCCGGCAAGGCGCGCACCAGCGGATTGGCCGCACCGCCGCCGAAGCGCAAGTGCGCGCAGGCGAAATCCGCACCGCGTTGCGCATCGGTCTCGAAGCGGTGCGGCATGGCCTGCGGGTACAGCAGCAGGCTGGGCCGGTCGATCCGCAGTACATGTCCGTCGCCGTTGTGGACGACCACGCTGCCCTGGCGCAGCAGGTGCAACTGCCCGCGGTCGCCGTCGTCGAGGCGGTGCAGGCCGCACAACGTACCGGCGTGGAAGACCTCGGCGCTGACCGAGAAGTGGGTCAGCAAGGCGGCCAGGCGGTCGGCCATTCTGGACTCCGGGCAAAGTTTTCTGGACGATTCGCCACCTATCGTATCGCCTTGGCGCGCAAAGTCACTCCTGTCGCCGGCACACCGCCCGGCATGCCCCAGGAAACCGCCATGAAGACCCTGCTTCCCTTGCTCGCCACCTCGATGCTGGCCGGCGCGATCGGCACCGCCACCGCCGCAACGCCGGCCGACCAGCCCGCGCCGTTGCGCCCGGTCGCGACGTTCCTCGATGCGCTCAACGGCAGCGGCGGCAAGCCGATCGAACAGCTCACGCCGTCGCAGGCGCGGCAGGTGCTGCGCGATGCCCAGGCCAATACGCCGTTGCCGCCGGCCGAGGTCAGCCGCACCACCATCCAGGCCGACGGCAAGCCGCTGAACCTGGTGATCGTGCGGCCGCCGCACACGGACGGCCAGGTGTTGCCGGCCTTCATGTTCTTCCACGGCGGCGGCTGGGTGCTGGGCGACTTCCCGACCCACGAACGCCTGATCCGCGACCTGGTCAACGCCTCCGGCGCGGTGGCGGTCTATGTGGACTACACGCCGTCGCCGGAAGCGCAGTATCCGGTCGCCATCCACCAGGCCTATGCCGCCACCCGCTGGGTGGCCGAGCATGGCGCGCAGATCGGCGTGGACGGCAAGCGCCTGGCGCTGGCCGGCAACAGCGTCGGCGGCAACATGGTCGCGGCCGTGGCGCTGCAGGCCAAGGCGGCCGGAACACCGGCGCTGCGCTACGACCTGATGCTGTGGCCGGTGACCGACGCCCGCTTCGACGATGGCTCGTACCAGCAGTTCCAGAGCGGCTACTTCCTCACCCGCAACATGATGACCTGGTTCTGGGACAACTACACCACCGATCCCAAGGCCCGCGCCGAGATCACCGCCTCGCCGCTGCGCGCCAACCCGGCGCAACTGGCCGGCCTGCCGCCGACGCTGATCCAGACCGCCGAGCTGGACGTGCTGCGCGACGAGGGCGAAGCCTTCGGCCGCAAGCTGGACCAGGCCGGGGTGACGGTCACGGTGACCCGCTACAACGGGCTGATCCATGACTTCGGCCTGCTCAATGCCCTGCGCGACGTGCCCGCGGTGCGGACCGCGATCCAGCAGGCGGGCGACGGACTGCGCGAGCAACTGAAGTAAGCGCAGCACCGGCGGCACGTCAGGCAGCGCGTCCTGGCTGCGGCGTGCCGCCCTACCCGCCCCCACGCACTCAGGGCTGGGCGCGCTCCAGCGACGCGTCCCCACCCAGGGTGCGATACAGCGTCACCCGATTGGTGGCTGCGGTCAGCTCCACCGCGACCAGGCTGCGCTGTGCGGCGTAGTAGCTGCGCTGCGCATCCAGGTTGGACAGCGCGCTTTCCACGCCCTCGCGGTAGCGCTGCGCGCTGGCGTCGTAGGTGTTGGCGGCATCGGCGAGGAGCGCGCGCTGCGCCTGCACCTGCGCGTCGATGGTGCCGCGCCGGGCCAGGGCATTGGCCACTTCGCCGAAGGCGGTCTGCACGGTCTTTTCGTAACCGGCCACCGCGGCATCGCGCTGCGCCTCGGTGTAGCGCACGTTGGCGCGCGCCGCGCCGCCATCGAACACGGTGTAGGCGACGCCGGCGCCAACCGACGCGGTGCGCGCGTCGTGGGTGAACAGCTGCGACAGCGCGGTGCTGGTCAGGCCCAGCAGGCCGCTCAGGCTGATGCTGGGAAACAACGCGGCACGCGCCGCACCGATCTGGGCGTTGACCGCACGCAGTTCGTATTCGGCCTGCACCACGTCGGGCCGACGCAGCAGCACGCTGGTGTCCAGGCCGGCCGGCGGATCGCCGATGCTGGCCGCGACCTCCTCGATCGAACCCGGCAACAGTGCCGGATCGACCGGAGCGCCCACCAGCAACTGCAGCGCATTGACGTCCTGCGCCAGCGCCGTGGTCTGCGCGGCCAGGTCGGCCTGCGCGGCATGCAGCACCTGGTTGGCCTGGTCCAGGTCCGAATGCGGCACGATGCCGCCATCCACCCGCTGTGCGGTCAGCGCCACGCTGGCGCCGGCGCTGCGTTCGGTGTCCTGCGCGAGCGTCAGCAGGCTGCGGTCGCTGGCATAGGTCAGCCAGGTCGTGGCGATGTCGCCGACCAGGGTCAGGCGCGTGGCCCGGGCCGCGGCCTCCTGTTCCAGATAGCGCTGCTGCGCAGCCGTGCTCAGCGCGTGCAGCCGCCCGAACAGGTCGAGTTCGAACGCGGTGACGCCCACGCCCAGGTCGTAGTTGCTGGCATAACCGGCAGCCGGTGCGGCCGCTGCGTTGCCGCCCTGGGTCGTGTCGTTGCCCGGCGCCGCGCCCTTGCCGCGATAGGAGCGCGTATAGGTCGCGCTGGTCCCCACCTCCGGCAGCAGGGCCGCGCGCTGGATGCGGTACTGCGCTCGCGCCTGGGCGATATCGGCGAGCGCGATCCGCAGGTCGCGGTTGTGGTCCAGCGCCTGCGCGATCAGCGCCTGCAGCCGCGGGTCGGCGAACACCTGCCGGTAGCTCAGCGACGGCAGCGTGGCCTCGTGCTGCGCCAGGTAGGCGTCGCCCACCGGCCACGACGGTGGGATCGGTGCGGCGGGACGCACATAGGCCGGCGTCAGGCTGCACGCCGACAGCAGACACGCGGCGCCAAGCGCGAGCGCGCGCATCAGGCCAGCTCCGGCAGCGTCGGCGCCGATGGCGGCGCGGTGCCGTTGCGACGTGCGCGGCGGCGCGCCAGCCACTCGGCCATCGCGATGTGGAAGGCCGGGGTCAGATACAGGGTCAGCGCCTGCGAGAACAGCAGGCCGCCGACCACGGCGATGCCGAGCGGGCGCCGCGCCTCGGCACCGGCGCCGAAACCCAGCGCGATCGGCAACGAGCCCAGCACCGCCGCCAGGGTGGTCATCATGATCGGGCGGAAGCGCACCGTGGCCGCTTCCAGCATCGCCGCGCGCGGCTGCTGCCAGCGCGCATCGCCCGAGCGCTCCAGGTCCAGCGCGTAGTCCACCATCATGATGCCGTTCTTCTTGACCAGCCCGACCAGCAGGATCAGGCCGACGAAGCTGAAGAGATTGAGCTCCTGACGGAATAGCACCAGCATCAGGATGGCGCCGAACCCGGCCAGCGGCAGCGAGGTCAGGATGGTGATCGGGTGCAGCGCGTTCTCGTACAGGATCGCCAGCACGCCATAGATCAACAGCACGGTGATCAGCAGCAGCATCGGCAAGGTCTTCATCGAATTCTCGAAGGCCTGCGCCGAGCCGGCGAACTGGCCGCTGATGGCGCGCGCGTCGTCCTTGCCCAGGGTCTGCGCCATCAGGTTGCCGATGCCGGCGGCGGCCTCGCCCAGCGACACGCCCGGCGCCAGGTTCATCGACAGCGTCACCGCCGGCAGGCCGGCGTAATGGTTGATCGCCACCGGCCCCACGCCCATGCGCACGTCGGCCACCGCGCGCAGCGGCACCATCGGGCCGCCGGCGGCGGTCAGCACCGCGCTGGTGCCGGAGCTGCTATTGGAGGTCTGCGTGCCGATCGCGGTGATGCCGGGATTCTGGTTGCCGTTGAACGACAGCGCATCCAGGCCGTTGAGGTCGGCCTGCGCCGCGGGGTCGACCTGCAGCAGCACTTCGTACTGATCGGTGTCGCCGTAGATGGTGCTGATCTTGCGGCCACCGTAGGCGCTGGCCAGGGTGTCCTGCAGGCCGGCGGCGGTGACGCCCAGCGCGGCGGCCTGCTCGCGGTGCAGCACCACCTCGATCTCCGGGTTCTTGAGCTGCAGGTCGCTCTGCGGATCCTGCACCTCGCGCAGTTGCCGCAGGCGCTGCAGGATGCTGTCGGACTGCGCGTACAGCGCCTTCTGGTCGGTGGATTGCAGCACGTACTGCAGCGATCCGTTCGAGGCCGTCGGCCCCATGTCGATCGCCGGCGGATTGCGCATGTTGAGGGTGATGCCCTGGATCGTGGCGACCTGCTTGCGCACGTCCTGGATCACCTCCTCGGCGCTGCCGCTGCGCTCGGACAGCGGCTTGAGCCCGATCAGCAGGCGCCCGCTGTTGCTGAGCGAATTGTCCGAACCGATCACCGACTCCACGTTGGCCACGTTGGGATTGCGCTGGATGATCTTCACCACCGCCGCCTGCTTGGCCACGAAGTCGGCGAAGGCGGTGCCCTCGGGCACGCGGGTATCGCCGTCGATCTTTCCCGAATCCACCTGCGGGATGAAGCCCTTCTCGACCACGGCGTAGACGCCGGCGGTGCCGACCAGGGTCGCCACGCCGATGACGCACATCAGGCCGATGCGCTCGGTCGCCCAGGCCAGCGAGCGGGCGTAGCCGCGTTCGCTGGCCTCGACCAGCCGGTCGAAGCGCTCGAACACCCAGCCAGCGCTCTTCTTCGGGTCCAGCCAGCGGCTGGCGAGCATCGGCGTGAGGGTCAGCGAGACGATGCCGGACAGGATCACCGCGATCGCGATCACCATGCCGAACTCGGAGAACAACCGCCCGACCAATCCGCCCATGAACACGATCGGCAGGAACACCGCCGACAGCGACACCGTCATCGACAGCACGGTGAAGCCGATCTCGCGCGAGGCGGCGATGGCCGCGTCCATGCGACTGGCGCCCTGCTCGGCGTGGCGGACGATGTTCTCGATCACCACAATGGCGTCGTCGACCACGAAACCGACCGACAGGGTCAGCGCCAGCATCGAGATGTTGTCCAGACTGAAGTGCAGCAGGCGCATCACCGCGAAGGTGCCGATCAGCGAGGTCGGCAGCACCAGCGCCACGATCAGGGTCGCCATCCAGCTGCGCAGGAACAGCAGGATCACCACGATCACCAGCACCAGCGAGCCGACCAGGGTCCACTCCACGTCCTCCACCGAGGCGCCGATGTAGTCGCCGCGGTCGTAGAGCACGTCGAGCTGGGCGTCGCCGGGCAACTGCGCGCGAATCCCCGGCAGCGCCGCCTGGATGCCCTGGGTCACCGACAGCGTGTTGGCGCCCGGCTGGCGGTGGATGTTGATCTCGATCGCGCGCTGGCCGTTGAGCGAGGCGGCGGTCTGCAGGTTCTCGACGCTGTCCTCGGCATGGCCGACATCGCGCAGGCGCACCGGCGCACCGTCCGCGTAGCTCAGCACCATGGCGTCGAAATCGGCCGCGCGCTTGAGCTGGCCGTCGGCGCGCACGGTGTAGGACCGCGCGCGCCCCATCAGTGTGCCGGCCGGCGCGTTGCTGTTGCCCGCCTGCACCGCCGACACCACCTGGTCGAAGCCCAGGTGGCGGGCGGCGAGCAGGTGCGGATTGACGAACAGGCGCACCGCGTACTTCTGCGCGCCGTTGACATCGATCTGGCCGGCACCCGGCACCGAGGCCAGGCGCAGCGCCACGCGGTCCTTGGCGAACTGGTTGAGCAGCGGCAGCGCGATGGTCTTCGAACGCAGGATCAGGTGCATGATCGGCGCGGCGCTGGGATCCTCCTTCTGGATCTGCGCCGGATTGATCTCGCGCGGCAGCAGGCCGGCCGCCTGCGACACCGCGTTCTGCACGTCCTGCGCGGCGGCATCGACATTGCGGCTCAACGCGAACTGCAACACGATGCGGGTACTGCCGACGCTGCTGGTCGAACTCATCGTGTCCAGTCCGGGCAGGCCGCTGAACTGGCGCTCCAGCGGCGTCGCCACCGCCGCGGCCATGGTCTCGGGATTGGCGCCGGGCAGCGACATGTTGACGGTGATGGTCGGGAAGCTGACGTCGGGCAGCTCGCTGACCGGCAGCGCGAAGTAGGCCATGCCGCCGGCCAGCACCAGCGCGATCATCAGCACCGAGGTCATCACCGCGCGGCGGATGAACAGCGCCGACAGGTTCACGCAGGCCGTCCGGTCGCCGCCGCGGTCGGCGTGGCGTGCTGGTTGCCGGATTGCACCGCGGTGCCGTCGCGCAGTTCGTTGGGCACTGTGAGGATGACGCGATCGCCCGCGCGCAGGCCCTTGGCGATTACCGCCTGCCCGTCGACCATCCGCGCCACGGTCAGCGGCCGCGACACGGCATGGCCCTCGACCACGCAGTACACGTACGGCCCCTGCTGTCCCTGCTGCAAGGCGCTCTCGGGCACCGACAGCGCCTGCGGGTCCTCGGCCAGGATCATCCGCACGGTGACGAACTGCCCCGGCCACAGCGTGGCGCCGGCGTTGGCGAAGCGTGCGCGCAGCTCCAGCGTGCCGCTGCTGGTGTCGAAGGCATTGTCGAGGAACGCCACCTCGCCGCGCTCGAGCAGCGTGCCGTTCACCGCATCCAGCGCAAGTACCGGCAGCCCCAGGCCCTGGTGCCCCAGCGGCGCGGCGCGCACCGCATCGACCTGCACATGCGCCAGCGCGAAACGCACTTCGATCGGCGTGCTGACGTTGAGCGTGACCAGCGCGGTGCTGGACCCGCTGGACACCAGGTTGCCCGGCTTGACCGCGATGGCGCCGGCGCGGCCGTCGATGGGCGCGCGGACCTGGGTGTAGGCCAGCGACAGCTGCGTCTGCTCGACCTGCGCCTGGTCGGCGGCGACGGTGCCGCGCAGCGAGCGCAGCGTGTCGGCCGCGGTGGTGTAGGTCTTGGGATCGACCGCGCCGGTCCTGGACAGCTTGGCGTAGCGCGCCTCGGTATCGGCCGCATCCGCCGCCAGCGCCTGGTCGCGGGCCAGGGTGGCGCGCGCCTGCGCCAACGCCGCCCGCAGCGGACGCGGATCGATGGTGAACAGCAGTTGCCCGGCGTGGACCTGCTCGCCGTCATGGATCAGCACCGACTGCAGCACCCCGTCGGCCTGCGCGCGCACCTCCACGGTCTGCGGCGACAACAGGGTGCCGGAGGTCTCGATGATGTCAGGCACCCGGTGCGGCGCGACGGTCATGGTCTGCACGCGCAAGGGCTCGGGCGCCGGCGCGGGCTGCTGGCGGTGCGCGTGCCAAACCCAGCCGCCGAGGATCAGCAGGCACAGCACCGCCAATCCGGCGAAGACAGTGACCCGACCCAGGCCGCACGCCCTGCGTGGCGTTTGATAAGCGCTCGCGCGACGACGTGGCGCGCGCAACGACATGACGTCGTCGGAAATGGCAGCAGGCCGCGCGGGATCCCGTCCCGCGCCGACGTTTGGGTGCTGCCCAGGGAACCGCCCATCGCTCTGGCTTCGCATGCCGGCCGCGTCCGCACTCGTGGTGATTGGCGATGCCGTGACACCAGGATCTCTGTGCGCACGCAGCGGCATAGCCTGTCCCAATGACGCCAGATCGCCAGTGATGGCTCCGTGATAGAACGCACATCAGAACGCTCAGCGTGCTTCGCCCTGTACACGCGTCATCGACGGCGGCACGTCCCGGGCGCTATCGAAGCCCCCGCCGGTCAGGAGCGGATCCCGAACGCTCACGGACTGCCGTCGCGCTCCACCACCAGCACCCGCGCCGGACCCTGCGGGTGCGCCACGTGCTCGGTGCCTTCCGGCGCATGGAACACGTCGCCGGCTTGCAGCAGCGCCGCCTGCTCGATGCCCTGCACGCGCCAGCGCATCTGCACCTGTCCATCCAGCACCACGAATACTTCCGCACCGTCGTTGACGTGCCAAACGTACGATTGGTCCGTCCAATGGATGCGCACGCCGATCCCGTCCAGCAGCGCCACCGGCAGCGCCTCCCAGGCGCGGCTGCCGGTGAAATCGCGCGCACGCAGCACCCGCGGCACGCCGCTCATGCCAAGTCCCGCGCGCGGCGGTTGGACTGCAGCACGTTGTCGCGCGGCAGCGGCTGCCCTGCCTGCACCGCCGCGATCCACTGCGCGGTGTCGGCGACCGCGGCGAAGTTGCTGTGGAACACCACCCCGAACACCCGATGGATCTCCTCGGCGCTGGCCTGGCCGGCGGCGTTGGCATACGGCAGCGCGCCGCTGGCGTCGCCCAGCACTTCCACCGCCAGCCCGCGATGGAAGGCCTCGTACACGGTGGAGGCGTTGCAGTTGTGGGTCATGTAGCCGACCACGGTCAGCGTGTCGATCGCGTGCTGCTGCAGCCAGTCGGCCAGGTCGGTATCGGCGAACACGCTGGGCCGGGTCTTGCGCAGCAGATGCGCATGCGGCCGCGCGGCGACCTGCGGGTGCAACGCCCAACCGGCGCTGCCGTCGGCGAACACCGGCGCCTGCGCGGGCGCGGTGTGCTGCACCACCAGCACCGGCACGCCGTGCGCCTGCGCCGCGTCCATGGCCTGCAGGATGTGGGGCAACGACTGCGCCACCGGCGGATGCGCAATGGGCAGCGCGCCGTCGAAGTACTCATTCTGGACATCGATGACCAGCAGGGCGCGGCGGGGAGAAGACATGCGGTGGCTCCGGGGCGAAGGAGCGGCAAGTGTCGGCGGCCGCACCCGTGCCGACGAGTGGCCCGAAACACCGTTTTCGCTAAAATCGGGCCATGTCGCCGCATCGCATCGCCGTGGTCGCCTTCGATCGCATCAGTCCCTTCCACCTGGCGGTGCCCTGCCAGGTCTTCGAAGCGCGGCCGGACACCGACCTGCCGGCCTTCGACCTGCGGGTATGTTCGGCCGACCCGGGTCCGCTGCGCACCGACGCCGGCTTCGCCATCCAGGTGCAGCACGGCCTGGAGGCGCTGAACGGTGCAGACACGGTGATCGTGCCGTCCTGGCGCGATGCCGCCGAACCGGCACCTGCGGCGCTGCGCCAGGCGCTGCGCCGCGCCCACGCCGCCGGCGCGCAGGTGGTCGGGCTGTGCCTGGGCACCTTCGTGCTGGCCGACGCCGGCCTGCTCGACGGCCGCCCCGCCACCACCCACTGGGCGGCGCTGGCGCGCTTTGCGCAGCGCCATCCGCAGGTGCGGCTGCAGCCGGACGTGCTGTACGTGGACGACGGCGACGTGCTGACCTCGGCCGGCACCGTCGCCGGCATCGATTGCTGCCTGCACCTGGTGCGGCGCCGCCATGGCGCCGCCGTCGCCAACCGCATCGCCCGGCGCCTGGTGGTGGCGCCGCACCGCCAGGGCGGGCAGGCGCAGTACGTCGAACAGCCGCTGCCGGCCAGCCGCCGCGACGCCCAGTTGGGCCCGACCCTGGACTGGATGCTGCAGCGCCTGGACCAGCCGCTGCGCCTGGACGCGCTGGCCGCGCACGCGCGGATGAGTCGGCGCAGCTTCACCCGGCAGTTCCGCCAGGTGACCGGGACCACCGTGGTGCAGTGGCTGGCGCACCAGCGCCTGGTCCGCGCCCAGCAACTGCTGGAGCGCACCGACCTGCCGCTGGAGCGCATCGCCGCCGACTGCGGCTTCGGCAGTGCCGGCGCGCTGCGCCTGCAGTTCACGCGCGACCTGGGGTTGCCGCCGTCGGCGTATCGCCGCGGCTTCCGTGCCGGCTGAGCGGCCGCTGCGTTCCGCCGACCGGGCCACGTCGCCTGCACCGGCACCCGCTACAATCGGCACATGCGCGTCTTCCTCCAGCAACGCCCCGACGGCAACGAGCCGCCACGCTACCTGCAGCTGACCCTGCAGCCGGACCTGCTCGGCGGCTGGGAACTGTTGCGCGAGAGCGGCCAGATCGGCGGCCGCGCGCAGCTGCGGCGCGAGCTCTACCTGCAGCAGGAAGACGCCAACGCCGCCTTCGAGAAAGCCCGCGACGCCCAGCTCAAGCGCGGCTTCCAGGTCATGTTCACCCGTGGCGCCGACGCGCCGCGCTAAGGAATCCCCCATGCTCAAGAACGACCGCCTGCTGCGCACGCTGCGCCGCGAGCCCGTGGACCAGACCCCCGTGTGGCTGATGCGCCAGGCCGGGCGCTACCTGCCCGAGTACCGCGCCACCCGTGCCCGCGCCGGCAGCTTCCTGGCCATGGCCAAGACCCCGGAGCTGGCCTGCGAAGTGACCCTGCAGCCGCTGGCGCGGTTCCCGCTGGACGCGGCGATCCTGTTCTCGGACATCCTCACCATTCCCGATGCGATGGGCCTGGAGCTGTACTTCGTCGAAGGCGAAGGCCCCAAGTTCCGCCACCCCGTGCGCGACGCCGCGGCGATCGCCCGGCTCGGCGTGCCGGACATGGAAACCGAGCTGCGCTACGTGATGGACGCGGTGCGGGTGATCCGCCGCGAACTGGACGGCAGCGTCCCGCTGATCGGCTTCTCCGGCAGCCCCTGGACCCTGGCCTGCTACATGGTCGAGGGCGGCGGCAGCGACAACTACGCGCGGATCAAGGCGTTGGCGCTGAACGACCCCGCGGCGCTGCACCAGCTGCTGTCGGTCAACACCGACGCGGTGATCGCCTACCTGGCGGCGCAGCGCGCGGCCGGTGCGCAGGCGCTGCAGGTGTTCGACACCTGGGGCGGCGTGCTGAGCCCGGCGATGTACCGGGAATTCTCCCTGCCCTACCTGCAACGCATCGCCCGCGAACTGGCGCGCGGCGACGGCGCCGAGCGCACCCCGCTGATCCTGTTCGGCAAGGGCAATGCGCCCTACCTGGAAGAGCTGGCCGGCTCCGGTGCGGAGGGCGTGGGCGTGGACTGGACCATCGACCTGGCCGACGCCGCGCGCCGTACCGGCGGCCGCGTCGCCCTGCAGGGCAACCTCGACCCGGCGATGCTGTACGGCGCGCCGGAGGCGATCGACCGCGAAGTGCAACGCGTGCTGCGCAGCTATGCCGACGGCAACGGCGGCTCGCTGGACGGCCATGTGTTCAATCTCGGTCACGGCCTGTCGCCGGACATGCAGCCGGAGCATGTCGGGGCATTGGTGGCGGCGGTGCAGCGGCATAGTCGGCGCGCTTAAGAGCCGGGATTGGGGATTGGGGAGTCGGGATGCACAGCTGACGCTTGGCGTGCGCTCGATCTCCTGCCTGGGAGCGTCTGCAAGGCGCCGTCCAACCCTGCGTCGATAGCGCTGATCGTTGATCGCTGAGCGCGCGCTGCATCGCAAGCGCGCAACGCGCGCAACTGCACGACACGGCGACGCGATCTGCGCGATCCTATCGCCCCCTCGCGTCGCCCTGCGTGCCGATGTCCGCGCCCTCCTCCGATCCGATCGCCGTTCCCAACGCGCGCAGTTTCCGTCCGCTGCTGTGGCTGGTGTCGCTGGCCATCTTCATGCAGATGCTGGATGCGACCATCGTCAACACCGCGTTGCCGGCGATGGCGCGCAGCCTGGGCGAGAGCCCGCTGCAGATGCAGTCGGTGGTGTTCAGTTACGCGCTGGCGGTGGCGATGTTCATTCCCGCCTCCGGCTGGATCGCCGACCGCTACGGCACCCGCCGCACCTTCCTGGCCGCGATCGTGCTGTTCACCCTCGGCTCGCTGCTGTGCGCGGCGGCGCCGCGGCTGCCGTATCTGGTGGCCGCGCGGGTGCTGCAGGGGATCGGCGGCGCGATGCTGCTGCCGGTGGGCCGGCTGGCGGTGATGCGCTCGGTGTCGCGGGCGCAGTTCCTCAGCGCGATGAGCTTCATCGCCATCCCCGCGCTGATCGGGCCGCTCGTTGGCCCGACCCTGGGCGGCTGGCTGGTGCAGGTGGCGTCCTGGCACTGGGTATTCCTGATCAACCTGCCGATCGGCGCGATCGGCTTCGCCGCGGCGCTGAAGATCATGCCGGACTTCTACGGCGAGCAGCGCACCCGCTTCGACCTGATCGGCTACGCGATGCTGGCCTTCGGCATGGTCGCGCTGTCGCTGGCGCTGGACGGCATCTCCGAGCTGGGCCTGCGCCACGCCTTCGTGATGCTGCTGGCGATCGCCGGGCTGGCGGCGCTGATCGGCTACTGGCTGCACGCGGCCAACGCGGCGGCGCCGCTGTTCCCGCTGCATCTGTTCAAGGTCGCCAGCTTCCGCATCGGCATCCTCGGCAACCTGTTCTCGCGCGTGGGCAGCGGCAGCATGCCGTTCCTGATCCCGCTGCTGTTGCAGGTGGGCCTGGGCATGAGCCCGATGAACGCCGGGCTGATGATGATCCCGGTGGCGCTGGCCGGCATGGCCTCCAAGCGCGCGGCGGTGAAGCTGGTGGAGCGCTTCGGCTACCGCCGCGTGCTGATGACCAACACCGTGCTGGTCGGCACCGCGATGGCCAGCTTCCTGCTGTTCGACGCCGGCCAGCCGCTGGGCTGGCGGTTGCTGCAGCTGGCGCTGTTCGGCGCGGTCAACTCGCTGCAGTTCACCGTCATGAACACGGTGACCCTGCGCGACCTGGACCGCGACCAGGCCAGCGCCGGCAACAGCCTGCTGTCGATGGTGATGATGCTGGCCACCGGCTTCGGCGCCGCGGCGGCCGGCAGCCTGCTGGCCGCGTTCAACACCCATCTCGGCGACACCCACGGCGCCACCGCGGCGCTGCATGCGACCTTCGTCTGCGTCGGCGCGATCACCCTGACCTCGACCCTGATCTTCTGGCAGCTGCCGGATACGCGGCCGTTGCCGAAGCAGGTGGAGGAAGTGGCGGAGTGAGGCCGGGACCCGGGACCCGGGACCCGGGACCCGCAAAAGCCTAGAACGGAGCGCTTTTGGCTGTAAGGGCGAAGCCGCTCCTGTAGCGACACCGCACCGCACACCGGCTACGTGCGCTCGCCGTTGCCGCCGCTCTCTCCGGGTCCCGGGACCCGGGACCCGCAAAAGCCTAGAACGGAGCGCTTTCGGCTGTAAGGGCGAAGCCGTTTCTGTAGCGAAACCGCACCACGCACCGCCTACGTGCGGTCGCCGTTGCCGTCGCTCTCTCCGGGTCCCGGGTCCCGGGTCCCCGGTCCCGGCTTTCCCTCCACCGCATCGGCCAGCATCTCGCCCGTCACCGGCTTGCGCAGGAACCCGCTGAAACCGGCGGCACGCGCCTGCGGCTCGGCGTCGGCGTCGGCACGGGCGGTGACCGCGATCAGCGGCATGCCGTAGCCGAAGGCGCGCAACTGCCGCGCCAGCGCCAGGCCGTCCAGGCCGGGCAGGTCCAGATCGAGCAGGGCGATGTCGAACGTGCTGGCCGCCGCTTCGGTCAGCGCGGCCAGCGCGTGCGCGGCGTGGGTGACGTGGTGGCCGCGTGCGCGCAGCAGGCCGCCGACCACTTCGGCCACGGTCGGATCGTCTTCGACCAGCAGGATCCGCCGCGGCGCCGCGGCACTGGCGGACGCGCGGGCGTCGCGTGGCGCCTGCGGCAGCGGCTCGGGCACCCACGGCAACGGCAGGTCGACCACGAAGCGGGTGCCGGCGCCGAGGCGACTGCGCAGTTCGATGCGCCCGCCCATCGCCACCGCCAGTTCCTGGCTGATCGCCAGGCCCAGGCCACTGCCGCCGTAGCGTGCGGCGGTACGCGGCCCGTCGGCCTGCTCGAAGCGCTGGAACAATCGCGCCTGCTGTTCGGCGTTGATGCCCGGCCCGGTGTCGGCGACCTCGAAGCGCACGCCCTGCTGCGGCTGTAGCGGCGCCACCCGCAACTGCACGCTGCCGTGCTCGGTGAACTTGATGGCGTTGTTGAGCAGGTTCAGCAGGATCTGCCGCACCCGCGTGGCGTCGCCGCGCGCGGTGACCTGCGGCGGCATGGCGTTGTCCAGGGCGAAGACCAGCCCGCGGCTGCGCGCCATCGGCCCCATCATGGCCTCCAGTTCGGCGATCAGCCGGCCCAGGTCGAACGGCTGCTGTTCCAGTTCCAGGCGCCCGGCCTCGATCCGCGCCAGGTCCAGCGCATCGTTGACCAGGCGCAGCAGGTGCGAGCCCGCGTCACGGATCGATTCGGTGTAGCGGCGCTGCCTGGTGTCCAGCGGCGTGGACAGCAGCAGTTCGCTCATGCCCAGCACCCCGGTCATCGGCGTGCGCACCTCGTGGCCGAGCGTGGCCAGGAAGCGGGTCTTGGCCAGCGAGGCCTGCTCGGCCACCTCCTGCTTGTGCACCGCCAGCTGCCAGGCGGCGCGCCGGCGCAGCCGCCGCCGGTACAGGTACGCGAGCAACCACAGCGCCAGCACCGCCAGCACCGCCAGCCCGGCGATGCCCCAGGGGCTGCGCCACCACGGCGGCAGGACGCGGAAGTGCAGGCTGACCACGTTCGACCAGACCTTGTCGGCGGTACGCGCCTGCATCTCCAGGGTGTAGTGGCCCGACGGCAGCCGCGAGAACAGACGCTCGCCGCTGGCGCCCACATCGACCCAATCCGGGTCGTAGCCGCTGAGGCGGAAGCGGTAGGTGTTGGCGTCGGTGTCGGAGAACGACAGCAGGCGCGCGACCACGTGCAGATCGCGGTCGCCTTCCTGCAACACGATGCGGTCGGCGTGCAGCAGGTCGAGCCCGCGCTCGCCGCGGCGCACGCCGATGCGCTCGATCACCAGCGGCGGCTGCCGCCGCGACGGCACCACCTGCGACGGCTCGAACAGCACCACGCCGTCCGGGGTACCGCCGAGGATCTGCCCGCTGCGCGCCTGCACGAGGGTGCGGATCTGGAACTCCTGGTTGGGCAGGCCATCGTGCACGCCGTAGGAGCGGATCGCCTTGCTCGCCGGATCGACCCGGATCAGCCCGCGCACGCTGCTCAGCCAGGCCACGCCGCTGGCATCGACCACCAGGCCGTTCGGCGCCAGCGCCGGGAACTCCTGTTCGGCGTCGATGCGGTCGAGCAGGCTCAGCCGGCTGCCGTCCCACAGATAGCGCTCCAGGCAGCCGACGCTGGCCAGCCAGACCACGTTGCCGTCGCTGATCGCCAGGGCGCTCAGCGGGCGCTGCGGTGCGCCGGGCACCGCTTCGAACCGCGCGCGCTCCGGGCTCCAGGCAAGCAGGCCGTGCTGCCCCAGCAACCAGGGCTGGCCCTGCGGCCCGAGGCTGGCCTCCTGCACGGTCAGATCCGCAGGCAGGCCGGCGCTTCCCGGCGCCATGGTGCGCAGCACGTGGCCATCGAGGTCGCGCACCTGCACGCCGGTGATGTCGCTGAAGATCCAGACGTGACGGTCGCTGCTGAAGACGATCCGATCCACCTGGTCCATCATCGGCGCATCGGCCCCGGCATCCTTGCCCCAGCGCCGGACCTCGCCGCTGGCCGGGTCGTAGCGCAGCACCGCCCCCGCGGCCGCCGCCCACAGCCGGCCCTGCGGGTCTTCGGCGATCGCCCGCGCCCAGTCCAGACCGAACATCGCGCGCATGTGCCGATGCACGGCGCCGGTGGCCGGATCGAGCTTGTCCAGCACGCCACGCGTACCGGCCAGCCACACGCCGCCGTCGCGGGAAGCGGCGGTGGCCAGCACGTAGGGGTTGCCCATCGACTCCGGGTCGTCCACCCGATAGGACAGCACCGAGAACTGCTGCCAGTTGGCCGGCAGGTGCCACAGCCCGGCATTGCCGCTGGCGAACCACAGGCCGCCCTCGCGATCCTCGAAGGCCAGCGACCAGTTCGGCTTGACCAGTCCGTGCGCGGAATTGCTGTACAGCGGCACGTTGCGGATCACCCCGGACTCGCTCTCGCGGCCCAGCCCGTCCATGGTGTCGAACCAGCGCGTGCCGTGGCGGTCGTGGACCAGCATGCCCAGCACGCTGTCGCCGGGCATGTTGCGCCAGTACGGCTCCACCACGCTGGCGTCGGCGCGCAGCAGGCGCACCCCGCCCAGGGTGGAGACCCACAGCGTATCGTCGCGCTCGGGCGTCAGCCCCTGCACCTCAGGTCGCGGCAGCGCGTCGGCGGCGACGCGCCGGAAATCGTGGCCGGTCCAGCGCGCCAGGCCGCCGCGGGTGCCCACCCACAGGGTGCCGTCCGGCGTGGTCGCCAGATGGGTGACGCTGGCCGAAGGCAGGCTGCGCGCGTCGCCGGGGATCGGCATGAAGCGGCGCAGGCGGCCGTCCGGCTGCAACTGGTGCAGGCCGCCGGCGGAGGTCCCGAACCAGACGCTGCCGTCCGGCGTGGACGCGATGGACCACACGGTGGTGGAGCCGATCTGCGGATAGGTGCTGCGATCGTAATAGCGGAACTGCCGGCGATCGGCCGAGAGCATGCCCAGGCCGGCGCCGTCGGTCCCGAACCAGACCCGGTTCTGCGCGTCGACGTGCACCGACCAGATCTTGTTGTGGTGCAGGCCGTCCTCGATCCGCCAGATGCGGTAGCCGCGTCCGTCGAAGCGCGCCAGGCCATCGCTGCTGGCCAGCCACAGGTAGCCGAGCTTGTCCTCGGCGAAGCCATTGATGCTGTTGGACGGCAAGCCGTCGGCCACGGTCAGTTGGCGCGGCTGCGGCGTCGGCGGCACTGCCGCGCCGACGACCGCGGACCACGCCAGCAGCAGCCATCCCAAGATCCGTCTCGACCGCATCGCCTCTGTCTCCCCGACGGGCATCCGTCCCGCGCCACCGGCGCCATCGTCGGCGATAAGCGCCGGCGCTGGCAACCGCGTCCCGCATCGACTCAGAGCGGCGGTGGCGCCCCGTCCAGCACCGCGTCGATGGCCCCTTCCAGCATCTGCCCGGTGACCGGCTTGCGCACGAACCCGGCGAATCCGGCGGCGCGCGCGGCGGCCTCGGCCTCGCCGTCGGAGCGCGCGGTCACCGCCAGCAGCGGGAAGCCATGGCCCAGCGCACGCAACTGCCGCGCCAGCGCCAGGCCGTCGAGCGCCGGCAGGTCCAGGTCGAGCAGGCCGATGTCGAAGCTGCCCTGGCTGGCTTCGGTCAGCGCCTCCAGGCCGTGCGCGGCCCAGGTCACCTGATGGCCGCGGCCGCGCAGCAGTTCGACCATCACCTGGGCCACGGTCGGTTCGTCCTCGACCAGCAGGATGCGCAGCGCGGTGCGCGCGCGCGGTGCCGGCACCGGGACCGCCGTCGGCTCCTGCGCCGGACGCCAGCGCAGCGGCAGGCCCACGCGGAAACGCGCGCCGTGCCCCAGCCGGCTCTCGACCTGGATGCGCCCGCCCATCGCCATCGCCAGTTCCTGGCTGATCGCCAGGCCCAGGCCGCTGCCGCCCTGGCGCACCGCGGTGCGCGGGCCGTCGCCCTGTTCGAAGCGCTGGAACAGCCGCGCCTGCTGCTCGCTGCCGATGCCCGGGCCGGTATCGGCCACCTCGATGCACAACCCCTGGCCGTCCTGTCCCGGCGCCACCTTCAGCGCCACTGAGCCGCTGCTGGTGAACTTGATCGCGTTGCCGAGCAGGTTCAGCAGGATCTGCCGCACCCGCAGCGCATCGCCTTCCACCGTGGTCGCGCCGGGCATGCCGTCGTGCAGATCGAAGCGCAGCCCGCGCGCCTGCGCCAGCGGCGCCATCAGGTTGACCACTTCGGCGATCAGCGCCTGCAGCGCGAACGGCTGCGACTCCAGGCGCAGGCGCCCGGCCTCGATCCGCGCCAGGTCCAGCGCATCGTTGACCAGGTGCAGCAGGTGGGTGCCGGCGCGGCGGATCGACTCGGTATACCCACGCTGCTTCGGATCCAGCGGCGTGGCCAGCAGCAGTTCGCTCATGCCCAGCACCCCGGTCAGCGGGGTGCGCACCTCGTGGCCGAGCGTGGCCAGGAAGCGAGTCTTGGCCAGCGAGGCCTGCTCGGCCAGTTCCTGCTTGTGCAGGGCCAGTTCCCAGGCGTGCTGGCGGCCCAGGCGGCGCCGGTAGGCGCGCAGCGACATCAGCAGCAGCAGGCCGGCCGCGGCGAGCAGCCCGACGATGCCCCAGACGCTGCGCCACCACGGCGGCTGCACCCGGAACGGCAGGCGCAGCGTCGGCGACCAGGCGCCGTTGCGGGTGCGCGCCTGGATCTCCAGCACCTGCGCGCCATCGGGCAGCTGCGGCAGGGTGCGTTCGCCGCTGGCGCCGGTGCTGACCCAGTCGCGGTCGTAGCCCGGCAGGCGGAACCGGTAGACGATGTGTTCCGGATCGATGTAGGACAGCAGCCGCACCGCCACGCGCAGGTCGCGGTCGTCCGAGCGCAGGGTGAAGTCGCCGCGCGTCGGCAGCGTCAGCAGTTGTGGGCCGCGCCGCACCTGCACGCTCTCCATGCTCAGCGCCAGCGGCACCGGCACCGGATCCGGCTGCTGCGTGTCCAGCAGCGCCACGCTGCCGTCCGCGGCGGCCGCCACCAGCACGCCGTCGGCGGTCATCAGCAGGCCGCGCCGCACCAGTTCCTGGCTGCCGAGTCCGTCGCGGGTGCCGAACGCGCGCACCGCCGGCGTGCGCCGCGGATCGACCCGGAACAGGCCACGGCGCATGCCCAGCCAGGCGCGCCCCTGCGAATCGGCGACCAGCGCGCTGGACTCGGTGGCCGGCAGCCCGTCGGCCACCGCGTAGCGCTGGCTGCGCTGCCAGTGCGCACCGGTGCGCCGCCACAGTTCCAGCCCGGACAGCCGGTGCACCCACAGCGTGCGCGCGTCGGCGAAGGCGAACGACTGCACCTTCTCGCCGGCCAGCTCCGGCGGCGTGCGGAACTGCCCGGCCGCGCCGTCCCAGTGCTGGAACTGTTCGGCGGCGACCCACGGCGTGCCGTCCGGCGCCATCGCGAATGCCGCGATATCGGTGCCGGCCAGGCCGTGCTGGCCGCCGGGGAGGTTCTGCAGCACGTGGCCGTCGCCATCGCGCACCTGCACGCCGTAGCCCGGCGCGGCGATCCACAGCCGCTGGCGTGCGTCCAGTTGCAGCCAGGCCAGCGTGCCGTCCGGAATCGGATCGGCCTCGCCGGCGGCGCGGGTCCAGCGCTGCAGGGTGCCCCCGTCCAGCGGGCCGCGCAGCAGCGTGTTGCTGCCCCCCATCCACAACGCCCCGCGCGGGTCGTCCAGCACCGACAGCAAGCGCCCGCTGGGCGCGCCGTTGGCCCAATGCGGCGCGCTCAGCGCACCGCTGGTGGTGTCGAGGCGAAACACGCTGGCGCCGGAGCCGAGCAGCCACACGCCGCCGGCGCGGGCCGGCGCCAAGCCGACGTACTGATCGGCGGGCAGGCCCTGCGCGGTGCCCAGCACTGCCAGGCGGCGCCAGTCCGGACGCAGGTAGCCCAGGCCGCGCGTCGGCAGCGGCACCCACAGGCCGCCCTCGCGGTCGCGCAGCACGGTCTCCACCACGCTGGCGCCGGACACCGCCGCGCCGCCGGTGTCGACCCGCCGCGCCGGCCCATCAGCCGGCTTGTGCCACAGGCCTTCGCCGTTGCCGAGCCAGTAGCCGCCGGCGCCGTCCTCGGCGATCGCGTTGGCGGCGCGATGCAGCGCACCGATCCAGTCCGCACGCAACCAGCGTCCGGCACGGTCGCGCCGGAACAGGCCGGTGTTGCCGCTGAACCACAGGCCATCGCTGAGCCGGGTGATCGACATGATCACCTGCTCCTCCTGCGGCAAGCCGTCGTCGATGCGGTAGGCGCTGGCGTGGCGGCCGTCGTAGCGCACCAGGCCCTTGAAGGTGCCCACCCACAGCACCCCGGCATCGTCGAAGGCCAGGGTCAGCACGGCGCTGTCGAGCAGCGCGTCCACCGCCGGATCGCCGGCGCGGATGCGCTGCACGCGGCCGTCGCCGCCCAGCCGGTACAGGCCGCCGCGGTAGGTGCCGAAGTACACCGCGTCGCCGCGGCTGGCGATGGCGAACACGTCGTCGCTGCGCATCGCCGGCTGCGTGGCCATGTTGAAGTGGCGGAAGCCGCGCCGGTCCGCGCCGAGCATGCTCAGGCCGCCACCCTCGCAGGCCACCCAGATGCGGTCGCGCGCGTCGATGTGCAGGTCCTGCACGTAGTTGCAGCGCAACGAGGCGGGATCGGCCGGATCGTGGCGCCAGACCCGGAACTCGCGCCCATCGTAGCGGGCCAGGCCGTCGCCGCTGGCGATCCACAGATAGCCGTCGCGGTCCAGCTGCAACCCGGAGATATCGCTGGACGGCAGCCCCTGCTCGCCGGAGAACACCCGGAAGCGCGGCAGTTCCGGCACCGCGGCACTGGCATCGGCGCACACGGCGGCCAGCGCCAACAGACAGGCCAGCCCCCAGCAGCGCCACCGGCGTGGGGGATGCGGGATGGGCATGGACATCGGCTCCGGCAAAGGACGTCGGCGGATGAACACCGGCGCACTGCCGGGGCCGGACGCGCGGCGCGCCCGCTCCGTATGCCGCTAGTCGCGGCAGCGTTCTTATACCCCGCGGCCGCGGAAAAATCACACCTGCCACCGCGCGCAACGAACCGTTACGCGCCGCAGGTACGCAGCCGGCCCGGACTGTGACTAGAATCCGGCGACCTCCCAGCGCGGCCCCGCTCCATGTTCAGACCCTCTCTCGTGGCCCTCCTGCTGGCCTTGCCGGGCGCCGCCCTGGCCGCGCCGGCGCAGTACGCGCTGGACCCGGTGCACACCCGGGTGCTGTTCGCGATCGAGCACGCCGGATTCTCCAAGGCGCTGGGCACCGTGTCCGGCAGTACCGGCACCCTGGTGTTCGACCCGGACGACTGGCGCAGCGCACGGCTGCAGGCGCGGGTGCCGTTGCAGCGGCTGGACCTGGGCGACGAGAAGTGGAACCGCGCCGCGCTGGCGCACAACCTGCTCGACGGCGAGCACTACCCGGAAGCGCAGTTCGTCTCCACCCGTGTCGAGCCGATCGACGCGCAGCACGCCAAGGTGATCGGGCAGCTGACGCTGCACGGCGTCACCCGCGAGGTGACCCTGGACGTGACCCTGAACGCAGTGAAGCGTCATCCGCTGCCGCCGTTCCGTCGCACCGCCGGCTTCTCCGCCACCACCACGCTGCAGCGCGCCGACTTCGGCATCAGTTCCTGGCCGTCGGTGATCGGCGGCACGGTGGAGCTGCGCATCGAGGCCGAGGCCACCCGCGAGGGCGCCGCCAAGGCCGAACCGGATCCGGCGCCGGGCACCCCGCCTGCCGCTCCCACCGACACCCCCACCGCGCCGGCGGCGCAGGACGGCACGCCATGAGCGCCCGCAATACCCCCGACCGCTGGGGCAGCGTCAGCCAGACCCTGCACTGGCTGATCGCCGCCCTGATCCTGCTGCTCGGCGTGGTCGGCCTGACCATGGGCGAACTGCCGAAGACGCCCAAGTATTTCTGGGTCTACACCGCGCACAAGTCGCTGGGCCTGACCGTGCTGGCGCTGGTGATCGTGCGGCTCGGCTGGCGCCTGTACGCCGGCGCGCCCAAGCCGGTGCCGGGCACCCCCGGTTGGCAGGAACGCATCGCCGACGCCACCCACGCCTTGTTGTACGTGATGATCTTCGCCATCCCGCTGTCCGGCTGGCTGTACGACTCCGCCAGCGGCCTGCGCCCGTTCCGCTGGTTCGGCCTGGTCGCGGTGCCCAAGCTCAGCGCCCCGAACGAGCACCTGCGCGATCTGTCGCACACCGTGCACGAATGGGGCTTCTGGCTGCTGATCGCGGTGGTCCTGGCGCATGCCGGCGCGGCCTTCTACCACCACCTGTTCCAACGCGATGCCACCCTGGCGCGGATGTTGCCGCGCGGCTGGCTCACCCCCAAGTCCTGAGGAGCTGTTTCGATGTCGACCCGTTTCGCGTCCCCCGCCGCCGTCGCCGCCAGTCTGGTGGCCCTGCTCGCCGCTGCCCCCGCGGTGCAGGCCGCGGACTATGTGCAGGCCCCCGGCTCCACCCTGGTGTTCGCCAGCAAGTACGACGGCGAAGTGTTCACCGGCCAGTTCCCCGGGTTCGACACCAAGCTCAGCTTCGACCCGGCCAACCTGGCCGGCGCCAAGCTCGACGTCACCATCCCGCTGGCCGGCGCCAAGAGCGGCAACAACGACCGCGACTCCACCCTGCAGGGCGCGGATTTCTTCGACGTGGCCAAGTTCGCCACCGCGCACTACCGCGCCGACAAGTTCCGCGCGCTGGGCGACAATCAGTTCGCCGCCGACGGCACCCTGGAACTGCGCGGCGTGTCCAAGCCGGTGACCCTGACCTTCACCTGGACCCCGGGCGCGCAGCCGGTGCTGGCCGGCAAGGCCACGGTCAAGCGCCTGGACTTCGGCGTGGGCGGCGGCGACTGGGCCGACACCAAGACCATTCCCAACGAAACCGCGATCAGCACCAAGGTGGTGTTCAAGGCGAAGTGATTCGCCACAGGCCGCGGGCGCGCGGCCGCTGAGCGGCGGATTTCCTCGTCGGGTCCGCCGCTTTTTTTATGCGCGGCTCACGCGCATTCGGCCGACGCCGCCAGCCAGGCGCGCACGCCGGCAACATCGAACGGCCAGTCCAGCTCGCGCCCGTCCGCAGCGCGCAGCACCGGCACGCGCACCCCGTAGCGCGCCTCCAGCGTCGCGTCGTCGTCGATGAACACGCTGTCCGGCTCGGCCACGCGCGCCTGCGCCAGCACCTGCAGAGCCTGGTCGCACAGATGGCAGTCGTCGCGCTGGTACAGGGTCAGGGACATGCTCGCGTCCTATGCTGCGCTGCGGACCTGGGCCGCGCGCCGGAAGCATAGAATAGACGGTCTTTCGCCCACCCCCTCGGCACGCGCATGGCTGTCAGCACCTTCGACCTGTTCAAGATCGGCATCGGGCCGAGTTCCTCGCACACGGTGGGGCCGATGCGCGCCGCCGAGCGCTTCGTGCACCGCTGGCTGTTCGACCAGGGCCGCCTGCAGGACGTGGTGCGCCTGCGCGCCGAAGTGTTCGGCTCGCTGGCCCTGACCGGGCGCGGCCACGGCACCGACAAGGCGGTGCTGCTGGGCCTGGAAGGCCAGCGCCCGAACCTGATCGATCCGGACATCATCCCCGGTGCGCTGGAGCGCATTCGCAGCAGCAAGCGCATCAACCTGCTGGGCCGGCACGAGATCGCCTTCGACGAGAAGCGCGACCTGGCGATGAACAAGCGACAGAAGCTGCCTTACCACACCAACGGCATGCGCTTCACCGCCTACGCCGCCAACGACGAAGTCATCGCCACGCGCGACTACTACTCGGTCGGCGGCGGGTTCGTGGTCAACCAGGACGACGCCGCCGACGACCGCATCGTCGCCGACGAGACGCCGCTGCCCTACCCGTTCAAGAGCGGCGACGAGCTGTTGGCGCAGGCCGCGCGCAGCGGCCTGAGCATCGCCGCGCTGATGTTCGAGAACGAGAAGTGCTGGCGCAGCGAGGACGAGATCCGCGCCGGCCTGCGCGAGATCTGGGGCGCGATGCAGGCCTGCGTGACCCGCGGCATCCGCGAGGAAGGCACCCTGCCCGGCGGCCTGCACGTGTCGCGGCGCGCGCCGGCGCTGTACCGCGAGCTGTCGTCCAAGCCGGAAGCGGCGATGCGCGATCCGCTGACCACGCTGGACTGGGTCAACCTGTACGCGCTGGCGGTCAACGAAGAGAACGCCGCCGGCGGTCGCGTGGTCACCGCGCCCACCAACGGCGCGGCCGGGATCATCCCGGCGGTGCTGCACTACTTCGACCGCTTCTGCCCCGGCGCCGACGAACAGCGCGTGTTCGACTTCCTGCTCACCGCTGCGGCGATCGGCATCCTGTACAAGGAAAACGCCTCCATTTCCGGCGCCGAGGTCGGCTGCCAGGGCGAGGTCGGCGTGGCCTGCTCGATGGCCGCCGGCGGCCTGGTCGCCGCGCTCGGCGGCAAGCCGGGGCAGATCGAGAACGCGGCCGAGATCGGCATGGAGCACAACCTCGGCCTGACCTGCGACCCGATCGGCGGCCTGGTGCAGATCCCGTGCATCGAGCGCAACGCGATGGGCGCGGTCAAGGCGATCAACGCCAGCCGCATGGCGATGCGCGGCGACGGCAAGCACAAGGTGTCGCTGGACAAGGTGATCCGCACCATGCGCGACACCGGCCGCGACATGCAGGACAAGTACAAGGAAACCAGCCGCGGCGGGCTGGCGGTGAACGTCATCGAGTGCTGAGCCAGCCCGATGGACGCTGGCCCGGGTGATCACCAGCGTCCTCGCTGCCGCGCGCATCAAGATCCGCGTGGCGTTGCCGCTAACGACAGAGACGTCGGCCGATCCGGCATGGGCATGCGATTGCGGTTTCCACACGCCTCCTGGCGCCTGCTGGCGCTACAGCTGGCCATGCTCTCGACGGCGTGGAGCGCATGTGTGCCGCAGGCGCGGGCACTGCAGCCGGACAAGCAGTTCCATCACTACGAGCGCGAAGGCTGGGGGCTGGACCAGGGCCTGCCGCAGCTGAGCGTGCAGGCGTTCGCCCAGGACCGTCAGGGCTATCTGTGGATCGGCACGATGGGCGGGCTGACCCGCTTCGACGGCGTGCGCATGACCTCGTTCAACGAGGGCGCGCCGGCGCACCTGCCCGGCAACCTGATCAAGGCGCTGCACGCGGACGCCGCCGGCACGCTGTGGATCGGCACCTACCGCGGCCTGTCGCGCTACCGCGACGGACGCTTCACCACGCTGCTGCCGCAGGACCCGCAGGCGCCGTTGCTCAATATCGAAGCGATCGCGACCGACGCGCACGGCAGCGTACTGGTCGCGGCGCAGGATGGCGTCTACGCGGTGCAGGGCGATCGCCTGCAGCTGCGCCACCGCATCGCCGGCGGCGCCTACACGCTGCTGCCGCGCGCCGACGCGCTGTGGGTGGGCACGCGTGGCGCGGTGCTGCGCTTCGTCGCCGGCCAGGACGCGCCGGAGTCGCTGGCACTGCCGCAGGAGGCCGGCGCGACGCCGGTGCAGCATCTGCTGGAGGCGCAAGGCACGCTCTGGGCCGGCACCCGCGACGGCCTGCTGTTGCGCCGCGACGGGCGCTGGCAATGGCTGCCCGATACCGCCGCGACGAGCCGGCGCGCCGTGCAGGCCCTGTTCGAGGACAGCGACCGCAACCTGTGGGTGGGACAGCCCGGCGCGCTGCTGCGCGTGCGCGATGGCGCCATCGTCGAACGCAACACGGAAAACAAGCCGAACGTCGGCGTCAACGCCATCTTCGAGGACCGCGAGCGCAACCTGTGGCTGGGCAGCAGTTGGAACGGCGCCACCCGGCTGTGGAACGGCTGGACCCGGCGCTACAGCACGCACGAAGGGCTGGACGACGCGCTGGTGTGGACCCTGGCGCGCGATCCGGACGGATCGCTGTGGGTCGGCACCGACAGCGGCCTGTCGCAGCTGCGCGATGGCCGCTACCAACCGCGCCTGAGCCTGGCGCAGTTGCACAACGAGGCGCCCTATACCTTACTGGCCGAACCCGGCCAGCTGTGGATCGGCACCCGCCATGGCGCCGCCCTGTACCGCGACGGCCGGCTCATCCAGCCGGACTGGCTGGCGCCGCTGCGCGACCTGCAGATCAGCGGCATCGTCCGCGATCGCGCGCAGCGGCTGTGGTTCGCCAGCACCGACGGCCTGTTCCGCGCCGACGGCACGCGGCTGCGCCGCTACGGCACGGCCGAGGGCCTGCGCGATCCGCGCGTGCGGCTGATCCACGAGACCCGCGACGGGCGCCTGTTGATCGGCGCGCAGTCGGGCCTGTACGCGCTGCGCGACGAGCGCTTGGTCGCGCTGGCGCCGCCGGGCTCGGCGCTGGCCAGCGCCGATGTCACCGCGATCCACGAGCTGCCCGGCGGGCAATGGCTGGTCGGCACCCTCAACGAGCAGTTGTGGCTGTTCGACGGCGCGCACTGGTACGCGTTCGGGGAACAGGATGGGCTGCCGGTGAACGCCGCGTTCTTCATCGCCGACGACGGCCGCGGCGCGATCTGGGTGGCCGGCCTGCGCGGGGTCTACCGCGTGCGCCTGGCCGACCTGCTGCGCCATGCGGCGTCGCCGCAGGCGCCGCTGAACGCCGAACTGATGCTCACCGAGCGCGCGCAGCGCCATGGCGGCGTGCAGGGCATGTGCTGCAACGGCGCCGGCAACGGCAAAGGCTTCATCGAGCGCGGCGCGCTGTGGCTGCCCAGCCGCGACGGCGTGGTCGCGCTCGACACCGCCGGCATCGTCAAGAATCCGGTGGCGCCGCAGCCGGTGGTGGAGCGGGTGCGTGCGCTGGGCCAGTGGCTGACGCCGCAGGCGCTGCCCGCACCGCTGCCGGAAGGCGCGCGCGACCTCGACTTCGAGTTCACCGCCGCCTCGTTCCAGGCGCCGCAGAACGTCGAGCTGCGCTACCGCCTGCTCGGCTACGACCGCGGCTGGCGCACCCTCGACGACATCCGCCAGCGCGCGGTCAGCTACACCAACCTGCCCGGCGGCGACTACGTCTTCGAAGTCACCGGCAGCAACAACGCCGGCGTGTGGGCGGCCGCGCCGGCGCGGCTGCCGCTGCGGATCGCGCTGCGCTTCCAGGAAACCCCGTTCTACAGGCTGCTGCTGACGCTGGGCGCGTTCGCCCTGCTGCTGTGCGCGGTGGCCCTGGCGCGGCTGCACAACCGGCGCCAGCGCGACATCCTCGAACGCCAGGTGCGCGAGCGCACCCAGGCGCTGCAGGCGGCCAACCAGCGCCTGCAGGAGGCCAGCTTCACCGACGAACTGACCCAGTTGCGCAACCGCCGCTACCTGTCGCTGCACATCCCCAGCGACATCGCGCTGTACCGGCGCATGGCCGCCAACGACGAGGACATGCTGTCCTCGGGCATGCTGTTCGCGCTGATCGACATCGACCACTTCAAGTCGATCAACGACAGCGGCGGCCACCACACCGGCGACGCGGTGCTGCAGCAGATGGCGCAGTTGCTGGTGCGGCTGACCCGCGAAAGCGACTACGTGGTGCGCTGGGGCGGCGAGGAGTTCCTGCTGGTGCTGCGTTCGGCGCCGCGCGAGAACCTCACCATGGCCGCCGAACGGCTGTGCCGCTCGGTCGCCGCGCACCCCTTCGTGCTCGACCACGGCCGCCAGGGCCGGGTCACCTGCTCGATCGGGCTGGCGGAATTCCCGTTCGTGCACGACCCGGACAACCTGCTCGGCTGGGAACAACTGCTGGTACTGGCGGACCGTGCGCTGTATCAGGCCAAGGCCAAGGGCCGCAACGGCTGGGCGGCGTACCGGCCGGTGCTGGGCGCGCAGGCCGAACAGGTGCTGGCCGCGCTGCAGGAACCGCTCGCGCGGATGCAGCACCACGCCTGCCTGACCCTGGTGCACAACGGCGGCAGCCTGGCGCCCGTGTAACGCGTTGACGCCTGGCAAGAGCAGGCCGGGCTAAGGTCGTGGTCCATCACGCCTGTCGCCCTGCTCCCATGCGCCACTGCCTGCTGCTCGCCGCCCTCGCCCTGTCGCCACTCGCCTCCGCTACCGATGCGCCGCCGCGCTACGGCGCGCAACTGGAAGGCTTCGCCTATCCCTATCCGGTGCACTGGTACCGCTTCGACTCGCAGCGCCAGCCGCTGCAGATGGCGTACATGGATGTGGCCCCGACCGGCACGCCGAACGGCCGCACCGTGGTGCTGCTGCACGGCAAGAACTTCTGCGCGGCGACCTGGGAATCGACCATCGCCGCGCTGGTGGCACAGGGCTATCGGGTGCTGGCGCCGGACCAGATCGGCTTCTGCAAGTCGAGCAAGCCGCAGGCCTATCAGTTCAGCTTCGCGCAACTGGCGGCCAATACCCATGCGTTGCTGCAACAGGCCGGCGTGCGCCGCGCCGCGATCGTCGGCCATTCGATGGGCGGCATGCTCGCCGCGCACTACGCGCTGCAGTACCCGCAGGACGTGAGCCAGCTGCTGCTGGTGAACCCGATCGGGCTGGAGGACTGGAAGGCCGCCGGCGTGCCGTGGCGCAGCGTCGACGACTGGTACGCCAAGGAGCGCAAGACCGACGCGGCTTCGATCAAGCAGTACCAGCAGACCGTCTACTACGGCGGACAGTGGAAGCCCGAGTACGACCGCTGGGTGAGCATGCAGGCCGGCCTGTACGCCGGTCCCGGCGGCGACCGCGTGGCCTGGAACCAGGCGCTGACCTCGGACATGGTGTTCAACCAGCCGGTGGTGCAGCGCTTCCCGCAACTGCGCGTGCCGACCACCCTGTTCATCGGCCAGCGCGACCGGACCGCGATCGGCAAGGACCTGGCGCCACCGGCGCTGGCGGCGACCCTGGGCGACTACCCGGCCTTGGGCAAGCGCGCGGCTGCGGCGATTCCCGGCGCGCGCCTGGTCGCCTTCGACGACCTCGGCCATTCGCCGCAGGTGGAAGCGCCGCAGCGCTTCAATGCGGCCTTGCTCGAGGCGCTGGGCACGGCGCCCTGAGCGCACGCGCCCGCAACAGGTCCGGTGACTGATCCTGCACGGCGGCGCGAACGCGTCTTGCCGCGAAATCTCTCGGGTCGTCGCGGCAGCATTGACAAGCAGCGCGCGCTGCACGTATCCGCTCGGCGGTGTGCCTCCCGCCCTGCACCACGCACGCTTCGGTGCACTCGACACACCCGCACTGCACCGCAGCATCGAACAATCATGAAAACGTTGTCATCGCAGCAATCCTGGATCTGTCTCGCATTCGTCGGATTTGTCGGTTGACAACGTTGTCTTCTCGTTCGGACCCTGCGCGTGCCCGGTCCGCGTGCGAGTCAAACGACGTCGGCGCCACGCGTCTCCAAGCCCCCGGGTGATCGGACTCAAGGAACCAGATAGCGGCTCACCGCCGCTCCTCAGTCGCGCTACCTACCGCATCGGAGGCGTCACCATGAACACGAAATCCGCCGGATCGTGGTTGCTGTTCTGTTGTCTCGTCCTGGCCGGCCTCGTGCCCGGCCAGACCTGGGCCGCCGCGTGCAGCGGCGTCGCCGCCTGGAACCCTGCCACCATCTACGCCGCCGGCGACACCCTGACCTACGCCGGCCACCTGTACCGCGCCAACGGTCCGATCTGGAACACCGCGCCGACGTACTGCACCAGTTGCGGCTGGTACCAGGACCTGGGCACCTGCGATGGCAGTTCGAGCAACCAGCCACCGAGCGTGACCATGACCGCGCCCACGACCGGCACCCGCTTCGTGGTCGGCACCACCATCACCTTGCAGGCGTCGGCCAGCGATCCGGACGGCAGCGTGGCGCGGGTCGAATTCTTCCGCGGCAGCACCTCGCTGGGCAGCGTCAGCGGCGCGCCGTACACGCTGTCCTGGAGCGGCGCGGCGGCCGGCGACTACAGCCTGACCGCGGTGGCCACCGACAACGCCGGCGCCCGCACCACCTCGGCCGCGGTCGCGATCAGCATCGCGGCACCGTCGACCGACACGACCGCCCCAAGCGTGCCGACCGGCCTGGCCGCCGCCACGCGCGCCAGCAACGCCATCACCCTGACCTGGAATGCCGCCTCCGACAACGCCGGCGGCAGCGGCCTGGCCGGCTACGACATCCTCCGCGACGGCAATCGCGTGGGCACCTCCAGCACCACCGGCTACACCGACTCGGCACTGATCGCCGACACTGCGTACGCCTACGCGGTCCGTGCCCGCGACAACGCCGGCAACGTCTCGGCCAGCAGCGCCACGCTGAGCGTGCGCACCCTGCCCGCCAGCGCCGGCGGCAGCAAGCGCGTGATCGGCTACTTCACCCAGTGGGGCATCTACGGCCGCAACTACCAGGTGCGCGACATCCAGACCAGCGGCGCCGCCGGCTACCTGACCCACATCAACTACGCCTTCGGCAATGTCCGCAACAACCGCTGCGAAGTCGGCGTCACCCAACCCTCCGACAGCAGCACCGGCGCCGGCGGCGATGCCTTCGCCGACTACACCAAGGCGTTCTCCGCCGCGCAAAGCGTGGACGGCGTGGGCGATACCTGGGACCAACCGCTGCGCGGCAACTGGAACCAACTGAAGAAGCTCAAGGCCGCGCATCCGGGGCTGAAGGTGCTGATTTCGCTGGGCGGCTGGACCTGGTCGCGCGGCTTCTCCAGCGCCGCGCGCGCCGAGAACCGCCAGGCCTTCGTCGCCTCGTGCATCGACGCCTACATCCGCGGCAACCTGCCGGTCACCGACGGCGCCGGCGGCGCAGCGGCCGCGGCCGGCGTGTTCGACGGCATCGACATCGACTGGGAATACCCGGTGGCCTGCGGCATCGCTTGCGGCAGCGCCGAAGACCGGCAGAACTTCACCGCGTTGCTGGCCGAGTTCCGCCGCCAGCTCGACCAGGTGCGGCCGGGGCTGCTGCTGACCGTGGCGGTCGGCGCCGGCATCGACAAGATCCGCGTCACCGACCCGAACCTGTACGCGCCGTACCTGGACTACCTCAACGTAATGACCTACGACTTCCACGGCGCCTGGGATCCGCAGACCAATCACCACTCCGCGCTGTTCGAGTCGCCGGCCGATCCGTCCAGCGGCGACCAGCGTTACTACAACAGCAACGACGCCATCCAGGCCTTCCTCGACCGTGGCGTGCCCGCCGCCAAGCTCAACCTCGGCATCGGCTTCTACGGGCGTGGCTGGACCAACGTGCCCAACGTCAACCATGGCCTGTACCAGAGCGGCAGCGCCGCACCGGGTACCTACGAGGCGGGCATCGAGGACTACAAGGTGCTGCGCGGCCGCGCCGGCACCAGCTATGTCGACGCGCAGGCGCATGCGCACTGGAAGTACGACGGCAGCACCTTCTGGAGCTACGACAACCCGGCGCTGGTCACCGAGAAGATGAACTACGTCAAGACCCAGGGCCTGGGCGGCGCGTTCTTCTGGGAATTCAGCGGCGACTACCAGGGCGAGTTGCTGAAGACCATGGGCCAGGGCCTGCAATGAGCTGCGGCGCGGCCGTCGTGCAACGCGCGACGGCCGCGCCGCGTGACCCGCACGCATCGGCGTGCAGGCAGCGTTGCCCACACGCCGACTGCCTTAGGTATCGCCCCAGTCCGAACCGCGATGCCCGCACATGATGGCGGGCGTCGTTCGCTTCGCTCAGCGCACCGCGATCCGCAGCACGTCGTCGAGCAAGGCCGCCGCGGTGACATCGGCGCCCGCACCCGGCCCCTGGATCAGCAGCGGCTGCTGCAGGTAGCGGTCGCTGTGGATGGCGACGCGGTTGTCGGTGCCGGCGCCGCTGGCCAGCGGATGCGTCAGCGGCAGCGCGCGCAGGCCCACCGAGGCACCATGTGCATCGAAGCGACCGACGAAGCGCAGGCAGGCACCGGCGGCCTGCGCCTGCGCCAGGCGCGCCGCCAGCGGCGCGTCCAATTGTTCGAGTGCGGCATCCAGTTGCGCCAGCGGCACCGTGGCCAGCGCGGCCGGCACCAGCGACTCCACCTGCACCTGCTCGGCGCGCAACGGCAGGCCGGCGGCGCGGGCCAGGATCAGCAGCTTGCGCCGCACGTCCTCGCCGGACAGGTCCTCGCGCGGATCGGGCTCGGTGTAGCCGGCGGCCGCGGCCTCGCGCACGCACGCGGAGAAGGCGCGGCGGCCGTCGTAGCGATGCAGCAGCCAGGCCAGGGAGCCGGACAGCACGCCTTCCACCGCGTGGATATGGTCGCCACCGGCAACCAGCGCGCGCAGGCTGCTCAGCAACGGCAGCCCGGCGCCGACCGTGGCGCTGTCGCCGTAGTGGGTGCTGGCGGCATGGCGGGCGGCCTGGATCTGTTCGGCCCGCGCCAGCGCGGCGCCCTGGCCGAGCTTGTTGGCGGTGACCACGTGCACGCCGCGCCGCAGCCACTCGGCATGGCGCTGCGCCACCGCCTCGCTGGCGGTGGCGTCGACCACGATGTCGCCACGGCCCAGATCCTCCGGCAACGTCACCGCCTGCGCCGTGCGCGCGGCGGCATTGGCCGCGGCCAGCGCCTGCGCCGGCGTCACCGCGCAGTCGGCGACGGTGCGCGAATTGGCCAGCCAGGCGAAGGTCGGCAGGCCGGGCCGGCGCTGCTGCAGCGTCTGGTAGCGCGCGACGAAGGCGCGGCCGACGGTGCCGGTGCCGAGCAGGCCCAGCCGCGCGGTGGCCGCGACGGGCGCCGCACGCAGCGGCGCCGATGGCGCATCGGCCAGGCCGCTGCTCACGCGTCCACCCGTTTGCGTGCCAGCGCCTCGCCGGCGCGCTGCGCGCGCTGCAGGCCGGCCTGCAGATCGGCGACCAGGTCCGCACTGGATTCGATACCCACCGACAGACGCAGCAGGCCGTCGGAAATCCCGGCCTTGGCGCGCGCCTCGGCGGTCATCGCCGCATGGGTCATGGTCGCCGGATGCGCGATCAGGCTCTCCACGCCGCCCAGCGATTCGGCCAGGGTGAAGTAGCGCAGGCCGTCGACGAAGGCGCGCACCTCGGCCTCACCGCCGGCCAGTTCGAAACTGATCATTGCACCGAAGCCGCGCTGCTGCCGTGCCGCCACCGCGTGGCCCGGATGCGAGGCCAGGCCGGGGTAGTACACCTGGCGCACCGCGGCATGCGTGGTCAGCAATTCCACCACCGCCTGCGCGTTCTCCTGGTGCGCGCGCAGGCGCGCGTCCAGCGTGCGCAGGCCGCGCAGGGTCAGGAACGCGTCGAACGGCGAGCCGGTCAGGCCCAGCGCATTGGCCCACCACACCAGCTGCTGGTGCAGTTCGGCATCGGCCGCGATCACCGCGCCACCGACCACGTCGCTGTGGCCGTTGACGTACTTGGTGGTGGAGTGGATCACCAGGTCGGCGCCGAAGGCGATCGGGGTCTGCAGCGCCGGCGACAGGAAGGTGTTGTCGACCACCGCCAGCGCGCCGGCCTTGTGCGTGGCGTCGATGACGAAACGCAGGTCGGTGATGCGCAGCAGCGGGTTGGACGGGGTCTCGATCAGCACCAGTTTCGGCGCCTGCGCCAGCGCATCGGCCAGCGAGCGCGGATCGGTCAGGTCGGCGGTGATCAGCTCGAAGTGGCCCTTCTTGGCCAGCGCATTGAACAGGCGCCAGCTGCCGCCGTACGCGTCGTGCGGCACCACCAGCTTGTCGCCGGGCTGCAGCAGCGCGTTGAGCACCAGGTTGATCGCGCCCATGCCGGTCGCGGTGATCACCCCGCCGGCGCCGCCTTCCAGTTCCGCCAGCGCTTCGCCGAGCAGGTCGCGGGTGGGGTTGCCGCTGCGGGTGTAGTCGTACTGGCGCTTGTTGCCGAAGCCGTCGAAGCTGAAGTTCGACGACAGCACGATCGGCGGGGTCACCGCACCGTAGGCGGTGTCGCGGTCGATGCCGGCGCGGACCGCGGCGGTGGCGGCACTACAGGGCAGATCGGTGTCGTGGGCAGTGCTCATGCGGCAACTCCGGTGGGGCGAAGGGCGGTGGCGAGAATCGCGTCGATGCGATCGGTTTCTTTCAGGAAGGCGTCGTGGCCGTAGGGCGAACGCAGCACGCGCAGGCTGCCGCGCGGGCCCAGGCCTTCGACCAGGGTGACCAGGTCCGACAGCGGCACCAGGCGGTCGCCCTCGACCGCCACCACCACGGTGGGCACGGCGACGGCAGCCGGCTCGATGCGATGCAGGTCGATGGATTCAGACAGGCGCAGGTAGGCGTTGACCTGGGTGCGCGCCACGTACTGCGCGCCGGCGGCGTCCAGGTAGTCTTCGGCGGCGACGCGGACGCGGCCGTTGATCACTTCCGGCGCCGCGTCGAAGCGTTCGCCGAACTCCTCCGGAGTGCGGTAGCTGAGCATCGCGAACTGCCGCGCCAGCGACAGCCCGTGGCTCTCGGCGCATTGCAGCTGGCCCAGTGCCACGGCGCGGCGCTGCAGCGCGCGCCAAGCCGCGGCATACGGATGCGCGCGGTGCGCGCCGCTGACCGCAATCAGCTTCTGCAGGCGCTGCGGATGCCGCACCGCCAGTTGCAGGCCGACCAGCGCACCGTAGGAGTAGCCGACGAACCCGTGCAGTTGCGCGATGTCCAGCGCGTCCAGCAGTGCGGCGATGGCATCGGCCTGGTCGGCACTGTCGATCGGCGCGTCCAGGCTGCCGTCGGCGCCGACGAAATCGAACGCCAGCAGCCGCCGCTGGGTGGGATCCAGCGCCCGCCCCGGCCCGACCAGGCCTTCGGCCCAGCCTTTCTCGGGAAAGCTGGCGTTGGCGGCGAGATGGCGGTGCGCGGAGATGCCGCCGGCGACGAACACCACCGGCGCGGCAGCCGGGCCGCTCAGTTCGTAGCGCAGGCGCAGCAGTTGCACACCGGCGTGGCGCAGCGGCAGCGCGACCGCGATCTCGCCACGCATCGCGTGCACGCCGTCGGCCGGCGCGGCAACGCGGTCGTGGGACGGAGTGGCGGAGGTGGGGCGATCAGGCGAGTTCACGAGGCGCATGGCGGTATCCGGAGAGGAACGGCCATCGAGCTTCGCGGAGCTCGCGTTCGCCATGCAGAGGGCATGGATCGAACCATCTTTCGGCGGACGCGTGGGTCCCCGCAGGATTTGGCACCTACACGGGCGCTTGCGCGTCCGCTGGCTGCCCCGGCATCAAAGGGCCTGTCCCTCCGCCGGTCTCGATGGTGGAGCCACGATGCCAGCGATTCTCGGCCATGTCAATCTCTTTATTCGGATGAAGCGATATGATTTTTCGATCCCTGGCCTCGTCCATACTCCGCTTTCCCCATCGCCGCCCCTGCCCGTGCGCCGACGCCGCCCCCGCCGCTGGCTTGCCGTGGTCCTGTCGCTGGCGGCAGTGACCGGCGCACCCGCGCAGCCGCTGCTGCGATGGAATGCCCCGCGACCCGAACCACAACCACCGCCAGCGTGGCTGCAGGTGACCGCCCGCGACAGCGGCCTGCGCGAGGTCGCACTGGGCAATCCGCTCGGCGGCCCGGTGCAGATCCGCCTGCTCGGCGACAGCGCCGGCTTCACCGCCGTCCCCGCGCTGCCGCTGACCGTGGAGCTGGCCGCCGGCGAGCGCCG